>CASDSC010000095.1 GCA_949283215.1 uncultured Alistipes sp.
CAAATTAAGGCAATAAAACTGAATCCGTCAAATTATTTTACCTGGGCCTCGGGATGGCATTCACCGATCTACTGCGACAACCGCAAGATACTCTCCTATCCGGCAGTCCGTCGTGAGGTCTACGAGAGTTTCGCCGAGGTGATCGCCGAGAAATATCCCGAGGCAGAAATCATTGCCGGCGTGGCGACGGGAGCGATCGCACATGGGGTTTTGGCCGCGGAGAAACTCGGGAAACCGTTTATTTACGTTCGTTCCGCTCCGAAATCGCACGGTCTGACCAACCAGATCGAAGGGGAATACCATCCGGGAGCCAAGGTCGTGGTGATCGAAGATCTGATTTCGACCGGGGGAAGCAGTTTGTCGGCAGTCGAAGCACTTCGCAACGCAGGCTGTGACGTATTGGGGATGGTAGCCATCTTCACTTATGGTTTTCCGACGGCAGAAGCGAACTTTGCTGCAGCGGGCGTCGAACTGACAACCTTGAGCAACTATCCGGCGATGATCGCTCTGGCGGCGGAACAGGGTTATGTCCATCCCGACGAATTGGCTACCCTGGCCGAATGGCGTAAAGACCCCGCCAACTGGAAACGCTAACCCCCCAATCTTTCGCATGATGGAAAAATACACCAGCAAACAGGTTCAAATCCGCCGGCCCGACGCAGTGATCTATACGATCCTATCCGATTTCAACAACTTCACCCCGATTCTGGCGGACAAGGTCGAAGGATGGAACGTAGAGGGAGATACCTGTTCGTTCAAAGTCAAAGGCTTTACGCTTCGGCTTCGCATGATTGACAAAGAGCCCAACAAGACGGTCAAGGTGACGGGCGATGACGGATCACCTTTCCCGTTTACTTTCTGGGTCCAACTGAAAGGATTGGCTCCGGACGACACCCGGATGCGTCTCACGTTGCATGTCGAGCTGAACATGATGATGAAGATGATGATCGGTTCGAAATTACAAAAGGCTATCGATCAGATCGCCGAACAGATTGCCACCAGCTTCAATAACGCTCCGATCTAAATATCATCCGGATACCCCCAACCTGCTCTTTCGCCCATATTGAGACCGCAAGACACGGTTTGATCGATCCTACTCACGCTACTTGAGAAAATTCTCGGGTAGCGTGATTTATATTTCCCATCACTCAATCTACCCGGAGGACCTGAGGAATCCGGTCTCAAGTTCCACCAGGGATTTCTCCCGTCTATTCACCGCCCCCCCGCTTACAATAAAGAGCGAGATCCAACACACCGATTACCAGGTACTGCCCAACTATTCCACACCCGATTCATTCAATTTCATACACCCCTATCACACCATAAGTCCACTACCCGATCGATTTCAGGCATCAACCTACGCAGGCTTTCCCGTTCCACCTTATTCGACAAGCCACACACAGACACGACAGAAAAGCCGCCCTTGTATAAGGGCGGCTTCGATATCTGAAGCGCTTGCGTAAAACTATGCGAGCGTATTAACGTGCAGTTGGAGGCTGCTCTTCAGGTTACCGGCTTTGTTTTTGTGGATCACATTATTTTTGGCCAGCTTATCGAGCATTGCAGTCACTTTAGGCAGGAGGGCTTCAGCAGCACTCTTGTCAGAGGTGTTACGCAGTGCTTTCATGGCATTGCGGGCGGTTTTGTGATAATACCGGTTCTGAAGTCTTTTAGATTCGGTCTGACGAATCCTTTTCTGTGATGACTTATGGTTTGCCATATCTTGCGTAAATTAAAACTTATCTCTCTTAAACCGGCGCCCTGAGCGACCGGACACTTATAGTAGCCCATAGGGGAATCGAACCCCTCTTTCAAGAATGAAAATCTTGCGTCCTAACCGATAGACGAATGGGCCAACATGTAACGTTGCTGATATTTCAGCGGTGCAAAGGTAATCAAAAAGATTATACCTGCAAATTTTTCTTAAAAAAAACGCATTAAAAACTTATTTCACCCCTACGCGCAAGCGCACACCTCGTGTTTCGGGGTCAAATTCGAGGGAAGTCCCGCTGAACAATTGCTGAATATCACCGTTACCGATCAATTGTTCGGCAGTACCGTAATAGAATTTACCCCCTTCGATCATGGCGAGAGTATCGCACAATTCGAGCGAAATACCGAGGTCGTGCGTCGAGAAGATAATACTTTTCCCCTCCTCGTGGGCAAGTTTACGGAGCAACAGACAGATTTCATACCGATTTGGCAAATCAAGAAACGCAGTCGGTTCATCGAGCAGGATAATCGGAGTATCTTGCGCGAGAGCCCTTGCAATCATTACGCGTTGCCGTTCACCGTCACTCAGGGTGTCGATTCCTTTGGACGCGAATGCCGCCATACCGACCAATTCCAACGCACGCATGACCTGCTTCCGGTCATTGTCAGATAGTCTTCCGGTCCAATCGGTATAAGGAGCGCGACCGAGGGCCACGACATCCTGCACACGGAGATTAGCCACCCGCACTTCGTCAGTTGATACAAAACCGATCAACTCAGCCCGCTCCCGCACGGAAAGCGAAGCCAGATCACGTCCGTTCACCACGATCTGTCCACGCAACGGTCTCACCAATCCAGCCACAGTTCTGAGCAAGGTACTTTTTCCGGTACCGTTCCGTCCGACAAGCGCGGTAAACTCTCCCCAACCGAATCCGATATCCGCTTTTTCAAACAGCAAACGGTCGGGATACCCCAACGCCACGCCATGCAATTCGATCGTATAGATGCGTTCAACATTCATTGCTTTTCCGATTCTATTTTTCAGATTCTCTTTTTAGCCACCTCTACTCTTCCACCACACCATCCACGTCCTAACCCACAGACTCTCTGGTCTAAAAAAATTTGCGGTTGCGTATCACCACGATGGCCACGACCGGAATCCCGAGCAATGCCGAAATCGTATTGATCGGCAACACCGTATTCGAACCTGGCATCTGGGAAATAATGTCGCAAGCGAGCATCACGGCCCCACCGAGCACGATCGATGCGGGCATCAGGACACGATGGTCCGCATCGCCGAGCAACATGCGGGCGATATGAGGGACAGCAATACCGATAAAACCGATCGGGCCGCAGAATGCAGTTACACTCCCGGCCAACAAAATCGTGCTGATCATGATAATTCCGCGGACACGGCGCACATTAAGCCCCATCGTACGGGCATAATTTTCTCCGAGCAGCAAAAGATTCAGCGGTTTGATAAGCCAAACCGACAAGAGCAAACCGATGGCGACTGCAGGCAACAACCACTTCAATTGTGCAGCCGACACGCCGCCGAGACTTCCCATCGTCCATACGACGAACGATTTGACGGCACCTTCCGGACTAAGGAACTGCAAGATATCGACAAATGCAGTCGCAGCGCTTCCGAACATCATACCGAGAATCAAAACGGCCATAATATCTTTGATCCGTGCCGAGACGGCCATCACGACAAACAGGATGACAGCTGCGCCGATCCATGCTGATCCGACGGTACCCAGATTACGCACAGCCTCGGTTGTTGCGGATGCGCCGAGCAGCGGCAATCCGAGCAGGAACAACGACACCCCGAGACTGGCCCCCGAACTGACACCGAGCACATAGGGCCCGGCCAGGGGGTTCCGAAACAGAGTCTGCATCTGCAATCCACTGGCGGATAGGGCGGCTCCTGCAGCCACCGCAACTACGGCTTTGGGCAACCGGAATTCCCACACGAGCGAACGAGCCAACTCGGCCTCAGGGCCACCGGTCGCCCGGCCGAATAATGCAGCCCACACCTCATGCGCGGCAAGCCCCACCGACCCCAGCAGAATATCGCCAATAAAAAGTACAACCAGCGCAACAGTAAAAACAGTAAAACAAATCGGTGTCCGTTTCATAGGCAACTGCACAAACCAATTTATATTAACGACGGGGACCGTTCCATACGGGACACCGCCTCATCGGGCCACACCCGTCCATTTTACAAAACCGAACCCGTACCTCGCCACACTCCTATCACATTACAAAGATTCCCATCTTTCATTTCCGGGACAGCCACCTTTCTGGTCATAATCCGCCCAGCCATCCACCTGTCCGCACTACGCAATCCATCACACCACCCTCATCACCCTGTTCCAGTTCCAAATCAGCTCAATTCCCAACACAAACCTTTCGCATGTCCGCCCCTACCGAGTCCACTGCAAATGACGGAAATAAAACAATTCATGTTCAGGCAACAGTTCGGGATGGAATATACGGATCATGTCAGCCAGCACGATATCCGGAAAAACCGTTCCGGACTCCCAGAAATCGCTGCCTCCTTCAGGTGTTCTACGCAAATTGTTATTATATACGCGTCCGTTCCGTACTGGGGGGACCTCGGCAAAACGGGGATTTTCAACGAGCAATTCATCGAGTGTGGTGACCGCACCGGGACCGAGCCACACATCCGCATCGTTAATGGCCACAAAAGCGGCTTCCGTACTGATCGGTCTCGACTGTTCGGTATCCTCGCCCCGACAAACGTACTCACCTCCGGCATCCTCGATCAACCGCACCATATAACTGCGGTCGCCCGGCACAAACCAGCTATCACGCCAAGGGGCATTGAGCATGACCCTGGGTTTTTCTGCCACATTCTGAGCTAACGCCCTTACCTGCTCGTATCGTTGCACCACACTGTCGAACAGGGTCATTGCCTGTTCTCGTCGTCCGAGCATTTCTCCCACGGCAACCACCCACTCCGCCTTTCCGAGCGGGTGATTTTCGACATATTCGCCGAGATATACCACCCGGCCCTCCATCTCGCGCATCTTGTCCGTAACGACCGAACTTTCTCCTGCCAACCCATAAGTTAAAAGCACATCCGGCTTAAGCGCAGCGACCAACTCATAATTAACGTTCTGATCGGTTCCCACATCCTGAATCGCACCCTCTTCGAGTTTTTTACGAATCCCCGGATTGGTAATGAACCGCCCCCCCGAGACACCACATACAACATCGGCAGCACCCAATGCATCGCAAAAGGCGACGTGGGACGACGACATACAAATCGCGCGTCGCACCGGCACCTCGACTACCGTTCCATTAAAACCTTTAGGGGGACGCTCCCCATTTTTCGACAGGAAGACCCATTTTTCGACATCGCGGGCACCCTGCCATGGGTTCGTCACACGCAGCAACGAGCTCTGCCCAAGCCCGTACAGTTCAAACCCCCGCGCATACCGAGGCACATATAACGTATCGGCCTCATCGGGCAGAGACCAAGCCTGCTGAACATTTCCGGCGCACCCGGCCAATACCAATCCAGCCAGGGCACATCCAGCAACTACGACTCTTCTCCAACCTGCTTTTCTCATACTTTCCAACGGTTATCGGTAAGGACAAAATCGACAGCCAATAAAACGAGCAATGAAAACGAAGCCACCGTTCCCGTCACAAGGCCCCCAACAAAGATCGCCGCGATCGCTCCATAAATGACCACCCTTCCCTTTTCTTTCGCCCCGACCTTGCGGAATTTTCGAGCCAACACCAGCGCCACTTTCACGCGCGCCAACAGATACATACCGATGGCCACAAGCATTACGACGCGACCCGCGACGGCATAATCGCGATGCAACAAGGCTCCGACCACTGTAATGGCGACAATAAACGGGATGAAATTCTTACCGGGTTTCATCATAAAATTTTGCACGGAACAAAGGTACAATAAAAATCTTTTCGTAGCTTTGCCCCATTCATATCGAGATCAAACAGAAAGAAAGATGCCGAAAATCGCCGGGCGAGGGATCGAAATGCCCGCGTCGCCCATTCGCAAATTGGCGCCCTATGCCGAAGCAGCCAAACGGCGGGGGCTTAAAGTATATCATCTGAATATCGGGCAACCCGACATCGCCACGCCACAAATCGCGATCGACGCGGTTCGTCATATCGGCGACCGGGTATTCGAATATACCCATTCGGCGGGGATCGAGAGTTATCGCCGCAAATTATTGGGATATTACAGCAGTTTGGGAATCGATCTTTCGGTAGATGACCTACTGATTACGGTTGGAGGCTCTGAAGCGATTTTCATGGCGATGACCGTATGCTTGAATCCGGGGGACGAAGTTCTGGTCCCTGAACCGTTCTATGCCAATTACAACGGCTTTGCAGCGGAGGCAGAAGTAGTGATCCGGCCGGTTTTGTCGACCATTGCGAATGACTTTGCACTGCCCACAATGGCCGAAATCGAACGGCAGATTGGTCCCCGGACACGGGCGATTTTCATCTGCAACCCCAACAATCCGACAGGCTATCTATACAGCGAAGAGGAGCTAAACCAACTTCGAGACATTGTCAAGAAACATGATCTATATCTGTTCTCGGACGAAGTATACCGTGAATTCTGCTACGACGGACATCAGCAATTTTCGGTACTGAAACTGAAAGGAGTCGAGGACCACGTAGTAATGATCGACTCCGTATCGAAACGTTACAGCATGTGCGGGGTACGTTTGGGAACCTTAGTTTCACGTAATAAAGCAGTGATGGCCGCTGCCATGAAAATGGCGCAGGCTCGTCTATCCCCTCCTTATTTGGCCCAAGTTGCAGCCGAAGCGGCGCTTGACACCCCCCGCAGCTATTTCGAACAGGTACATGACGAATACGCACGTCGTCGTGACTGTATCGTACATGCGCTGAATCGGATCGAAGGCGTCTATTGCCCTATGCCGAAAGGGGCCTTTTATGCGATCGTCAAGTTACCGATCGACGATTGTGAGCGATTCGCCCAATGGTTGCTGGAGGAGTTCAGCTACCAAGGGCAAACGGTCATGGTCGCACCGGCGACAGGTTTTTATGCGAGCGAAGGAGCCGGTCGGGATGAAATCCGCATCGCCTATGTGATCAACCGACATGATTTGTTGGCAGCGGCACGATGTCTCGAGGAAGCCTTGAAGGTTTATCCGGGCCGGACGATTCGTTAATTTTTCGATTTGAATTTTGACAAATAAAGAAAAAAACACTATATTTGTGGCCGCTTAAGCTATCGGGGTGTAGCTCAGCCCGGTTAGAGTACACGTCTGGGGGGCGTGTTGTCGCTGGTTCGAATCCAGTCACCCCGACTGGTGGAAATGAAGGAGTTAAGCGGTTAGCTTGGCTCCTTTTTACTTTTATATACTG
>CASDSC010000096.1 GCA_949283215.1 uncultured Alistipes sp.
CCCGTAAAACTACGCGAAAGTTATCGCAAAGTACTGATTGTAATAGCATTCCTTGTTTTCCCCGCAATGGCAGGACTGATCGCCGTAGCAGAAAACATGTTCGATGCTTTGCTCAACCCCAAGTGGATGCCGGCCGTACCGTATTTCCGCATGCTGTGCCTGATCGGACTGATGATGCCAATCATCTCTGTCAACATGAATGCGCTCAAGGTAAAAGGCCGAAGCAATCTTTTCTTACGCGTTGAAATCATATCAAAGACTCTTTTTGTCGTAACCCTTTTGGCAACCATCCGGTATGGAGTCGCCGCGATCATCTGGGGGCAAGTGGTCTGTTCGTTCGCCGCATTATTAATTGGCATGGGTTTCTCGGGCCGACAGCTCGGTTACCGATTAGATCGGCAATGCCTGGACCTACTACCCTACTTACTATTAGCCATAACCGTTTGGGCCAGCGCTTCAGGAATCAATTACATAATGGACGGATTCAACGTCTGGGCCAAACTCGGCATACAGATCCTAACCGGAACATCGATCTACGTATGCCTTGCATTAGTTTGTCGGGTCGAGGCATGGCGTGACGTCACAACGATTGTGCGAGAAATTCTGGCAAAACACAAGTAATACGAATGGAACGAGACGGAGCAGAAAAGAAAAAGTGGGCTGTTTTGATGACCGTACACAACCGTGTGGCTTACACTACCCGATGCCTCGAGCATCTGTTCGCTGCAGCATCGGCTGAGCCACAATCCGTACATCTCGACGTCTACCTCACCGATGACGGTTCGACCGACAATACGGCACAAATCGTGGCCGCACAGTTCCCTTCCGTCCGCATATTGCCCGCCGACGGCTCTCTTTTCTGGACCAAAGGAATGGTGAAAGCCTGGTCCGAAGCGTTACCCATGAAATACGATGCCTACCTGTTACTGAATAACGACACGTTTTTATTGCCAGACAGTATGCGCGAATTCATCGACACGCAAAGATACATGGTCGATCATTTCGGAACGGAAGGTATCGCCGTCGGATGTATATGCCAAGGGAAACGGGACCAACCATGGATCCCGGAAAGTTCGACCAGTGCCCAGGGGTCTTCACTTGACTCATCGACCGGATTCGGCTCGGACAACTCGACAGGTACGATGGCTCACACAACGCCAATCGATCAGTCGGGCAATATGGCCGGCAAAAACTTCAATCCGGACCATTTCATCACCAGTTACGGCGGAAGCGTGATCACAAACCGGAGAACACTCGACATGCGATTGTTAGCGACCAATGGCACGCACCAGTTATGTGATTTTGGAAATGCCAATGCCATGCTCGTTTCCCGGTCAGTCGTCGAACGAATCGGCATTTTCTGGGACGGATACGCCCACGGACATGCCGACTACGAATACACTCACAAGGCCCGGGTTGCCGGGCTTCCTGTAGTCACAACCCAATGGTTCTGCGGAGTCTGCCGCAATGACCACCAGAATCGCATGGCCTTACTGGCCCGCTTACCCCTTCGCGCCCGTTGGCAATATTTGTGGCGTCCTTCCGGATACGGTCTTCCTGACGTATTGCGTTTCCTCAAACGAAATTTTCCCGGCCAAATCGCCATCATCCTTTACATCACGGCCAAAAGATTCTGCGGAATCGACCCCCAACGACACGCATGATCACAACGATCAACCACACCGAATTTTTAAATCCAACAAGGCGTTTGCCGTACTATTTCCCAATACAAACAAGTTCACAAGATCAAAATTGAGGGAACTTCAAATCCGTCTTGTACGGTCCTCTTTTCAGCCCTAGTTCCGTCCGATTCGCAAAAAACCGGAGAAAGTTGAGCTTCTTTGAAGCTCCCCTCTCTCCGGATTATCTCAATACCCTGCTCGTCGCCTATGCTAACGTGAGGTCATCGCCACCTCTTGGCGACATCTACACACACTGAAACGCACCACAAAACAGGTCTTTCCTTACTTATAGGAAATTAAGCACAAATATGCGTCCTCACAAAAACAGAAACCGCTACAATTTTTCAAATTCCTCATCAATCGACGAAGCGGACCCCGCAGCCTGACTGGTGAAAAATTCGGGCTTCTTTTCTTTGATAAACGCAACGACTTCTTCCAGTCCGTCAGCAAACTTGGCAAAATCCTCCTTATACAGATAAATCTTATGTTTGTCGAAAACAAAACTGCCGTCACGATTCTGTTTCTTACGGCTTTCCGTTATCGTCACATAATAGTCATCATTACGGGTGGCCTTCACATCAAAAAAATAAGTCCGGCGCCCGGCCCTGACAGCTTTGGAATAAACCTCTTCACCGCCTTCGGCGTCACTCTCCTTGCGTAAGTCAAAAGAATTCATTATGTTCTGTATTTAGATTACAGTAAACAAATATAGTGAAATAATTGGAATATACAAATCTTAATCACCGAAATCAGAACGCTGTCACAAACATCGATCTCCGTTCAAAAAGAAGAGGTTACAAAATAGAAATTTAACGCCGAACCAGACCGGCCGCCGACTGTTCCCATGTCTCCAGAGCCTTCAGAGCCTCACGAATCTCCGGATCATTCTCAGCATTCATAATCCGGAAATATTCATTCATTCCCCATAGTTTTTGTGCGACTAACGCCTTGAGTTGTCGCTTGATTGCTTCACGCGACACCCCAAACCCAACACTATCCAGCGGTACATCACGCCGCTCCCCTAAACGAATCAAATCTCCGAGCATACGATCATCAGCTTGAAATGCGTCCTGATAACGTTCAAAACTCGGATACTGCCGTGTCAACTTCTCACGCTGCGCATCCAGATAACTGCTTACAAACTCATTCAAAACTCCGTGACGCACCAATTTCGCCCAATAGATCGAGTACTCCGAGGTATCGATCGCCACTCGGATATCGGGGCTAATACCTCCTCCACCATAAACCGTACGCCCCATTCTGAGCGTTTGGTATCGCGGCGCATCCCGATCAAGCAAAGAATCGACGTAATCCGCGCGGAAACGATCGAGCAAGGCGGCATAATAATCTTCCTGGGCCCCGTTTTGATACGGCCGCTGGATATCCCGCCCGCTGGGCGTATGATAGTGCGCCATGGTAATACGCACGGCTGAACCGTCAATCAAAGGAAATTGTCGCTGAACCAACCCCTTGCCGAAAGTACGACGTCCGACAATCAGACCC
>CASDSC010000097.1 GCA_949283215.1 uncultured Alistipes sp.
CTTTGCGATAACTTTCGCGTAATTTTGCCGGATCGTCTTGTAGCGTGGATAGCGCAGGGTAGGTGACATTTTGCACGGCACCGGTGATTGTGTTGACGAACATGTCGCGCAACTTTTGGGCCTGGGAATAGAGCCCGAGTTCTGCGGTCTGATAACGGCCTCCGATCCAAAGTTGGGTGACTCCGATATATAGATTGTTGAGCAGGTCGGCTGCGAACAGTTTTGAACTGAAACGGAACAGGGCCTGTATTGCGGGGGTGCTGAATCGGGCTTCGGGGCGCCACCGCCGCGTATAGCACAACAAAGAGGTCCTGCATAGACTGTAGATGACCAGTTGGGTGATAATCGCCCAGGTGCCGAAACCGGCGAATGCGAGAATCAATGCAATAATGCCGGCTGTGGTCGAGGAGGTGAGCGAGATGCGTGTCAACGCTTTGAAATTCATCTCCTTGGTTAGGATTGTATTTTGCACCAACCCGATGGCATTAAGTGGAAGAGTGAGGAAAAGTACGGCTCCGTATGCGATCATTTGGGCTCCATACCGCAGGGCAATGAGCGGCGTGATGGCAACCAATATCAGATATCCTACGAATGCTATGGCGATATTCAGATAAAATACCGAGGCATAATCGGTGGCATTGGCATCTTGTTTACGGATCAGAGCCTGGGCGAAACCGCTGTCGACAATCAGATTGGCAACGACGGAAAAGGAGGTGAGGATCGCAACGGCACCAAAATCGCCCGGGGCCAGCCAACGTGTCAATAAGAGGGAGATCACCGTTTGCAGGCCCAACATCCCAAATCGTTCGGTGGCGCTCCAGAAGACCCCTTTGACTACTTTGTTTTTCAGTTCCATCCGGTTCTTTGTTTCTGTTCTTTGTGCAGACCTTGTATAATGCCGTTACTTACATTCAACAACACCCTGAATATCGATCCTTTATATTGTTTCTTGCAATAAACCAATAGGACGTGAAATTTTTTGTTAATCGGTTAAGTGTAGTCGGTCTTGTGGGTGTTGCTGTCGTTTGGTTTGCTACGGCAAATATACAAAAAAGTATCGGGTGGTTTTTAGTGTAAGTAGTTTGTTGTGAAGGTCCGAGTGTAAATGCGTTCTGTGTGGATATAGTTGAGGTGGTTATTATGATAAATAGTGCGTAATGCATGACATCTCAGGATGACACATTGTGAAAAAAACGTGTCATCCTGTGTGTTAGTGTCGGGGGTTGAAAAGGAAGTGTAGTAACTGTATAGACTTGTATGGCTTTCTGGTTTGATTGTCGGTGATGGGTCATGGCTCGCGTTTTATCTTCCTGCCGAATAAGAGGTATGACAGGGATGCATTGATTGTGTATACATTAAAATTATGCTGATAGAAAGTATGCGAAGCATAGAGCTTGAGTTTTAGGATGCTTTCGTTGAAAGTGTCCGGATAGCGAAGCGAACGCATCAGTTTCAAATCGATATTGACTCCGGCAATCATACGCAATCCTGAAATTTCGTCCTTAATCGTAGATGGTTGATCTTTGTAATCAATGAAACCGACCCCCAACCCTACGAGCGGGCTGATGTTGAACCAGTTTCCGTCATATGCGCGGTATGCGTATTGTAGGGTGAGTTCGCCATACGTAAGGGCACGTCCATGGGTCCACCAAGGATCCTTGTTGCCTTGAATGTCTTTTAATAGTTTGCCGCCTCCGCCCAAGATGAGATCCATATGGATCTCTGAAGCCTTGTAGGATATAAGACAACCGAGCAATGCGCCGGCTGTTGGTGTAAAATAGGAGGCTCCTTTCCCAATGTGAAATTGGGAGGCTGCTCCCAAATAGAACCCGTAACCTAAATTGCGAAGGGTGTATTGGGGTGTTGTGTTGATCTCCGTGATGGAGTCGAGCGCACTATGGACTTGTTGCTCGTATTGGGTTACACGTTCTTCGTTAGTGCCCATATCGGTATCGAACTCAATGTCTTCCTGATGATTGTTTATGACAGGAAGATACCGGTCAGCCGTCGAGAAGTCGGCGAGATATGGGAGAGTGGCAAAGTCGTTCTGCATTTTTCTTCGATCAAGTTCTGCCACGTCGAACAATAATTGTTGGTACTTGAGAGAACGTAGTAGGTTCGTGTCATTTTTGAGCCAGGAGCCAAGCGGGTCGAAATAGGTCCTGGACTGAAGTTGTTGGACTCTGAAATTGGGTCGAATTTTCTTCCATCCGTCTATGTAGGTGTAAATTCCGATGACAGAATTGCCTGTTTTTGATGCAGGAAGGGTGCGGATCGTGAAGTCGTCCAAGGTTAACGGCCCTTGGTCCCAATATTTAATGGATAACGAAGAGGGTACGGATTGTCCATGTACCGAGATGCTGGCAATCATAACCAGTGTAAATATGAAAATCAATCTTTTCATGGGAATCCTGGTGTTTAAGGAATTTGTGATGATAACAAATTTAAGAAAATATTGTATGAAAAGCCAACTAAATTTCCATTAATCAGTGTTTTATGTTGCCTGTATGGTCTGTGTGGAAGATGGGGTTGTTGGTTAGGGATGTTGATCTATTTTTGAGAACATGCACGGGATGGGAAATATCATTTTTTCGATAGATGTTTCATGCTGATATGTCGTGGTAGTAATTTCTTATTTGAAAAAAAGAATATTCTTGTTATTTCTCTTATAATAAGTGCTATAGGTCTTTAGTAGAGAGGGCTATTATTTAAAATCGTCAAAATAATCGTAAATTTGGGGCTCAAAAAAATCCATATGGTAATAACAAATCAACAAACAAGAAAACAAAAAATTATATCATTCTTTTGGCAACATTTTTTACTGCTTTTGTCTCTGTATTTGATGACTTTGGGCGTGGCGTTATGCGTGCGGTCGAATTTGGGAAGTAGCGTTATTTCTTCATTGCCCTATGTGTTGTCGTTGGCTGGATCTGTCAGTTTTATCCCGGAATGGACAATAGGAACCTATACGATTCTTATGAATTTTATGTTCGTTGTGTTGCAAATCATTATTCTCCGGAATAAATTTGAGTGGTTTCAACTTTTCCAGCTTGCGATTGGTTTTGTGTTCGGATGGTTGATCGACCTCAATATGTGGCTGACAGAATTCCTGATATGCAATACCTGGATAATGAAAATTCTTGTTCAATTGGCCGGATGTACCATTATGGGTATTGGAATCGCTTTTGAGATCAAATGTGGATCGGTGACGATGCCCGGTGAAGGAATCTCTATTGCAGTTAGTCAAGTCAGTCAATGGCCGTTCCCAAAAGTGAAAATCATAATAGATACTTTGCTGGTCATACTGGCAATTACGGCGAGTTATATATTTTTCGGTGAATGGTTGTGGAATGTCGTGGGGGTGGGGACCATGTTCGCAATGGTATATGTAGGTCTTGTTGTCCGTTATGTCTCTCAGCATATCGGATGGTTTGATCGAGTCCTGGCGTATGTGCCCGGATTCCGCCGATATTTGTTTGGATTGATCCGATTTATTACCAAAGGATAATTGTGTGTCATTCATGTGGGGACGTGATACAATGTCTCAATATGTGAATCAGATACTAATCCAGTCAGAATGAAAAAAATATACAGCATTATCTTCTTCGTTCATTTTATTATCCAGAGCCAGTTAGGGGTGGCGCAGACACATACGCTTGATACGCTCCGTACGGATCGAACCTGCGAAATTGGGGAAATTGTTGTCACGGGTAGCCGGCAGGAGACTGATATTCGGCATTTGTCCCAATCTGTATCTGTTGTAAATCGTCACCGGATAGATCGCTCCATGCAGCCTTCGTTATTGCCAATACTTACTGAACAAGTCCCTGGACTGTTTGTTACGTCGCGGGGTATTATGGGATATGGGGTGTCTGGAGGCGCTGCTGGTAATATTTCGCTGCGGGGGGTAAACGGCGGATCCGCACGATTGATGGTGATGATTGACGGCCATCCGCAGTATGCAGGAATATTCGGTCACCCTATAGCCGATGCGTATCAATCATTTCTTGCGGAGCGGGTAGAAGTGTTGCGTGGTCCGGCTTCCGTGCTCTATGGCTCGAATGCGATGGGTGGGGTTGTGAATATTGTGACGCGTAAGATGGTTGAGGATGGTGTGAATACGAACCTCCGTGCCGGTTATGGCTCTTTTAATACGTTGGAAACGGAATTGTCAAACCGGATTCGAAAGGGACGTTTTTCGAGTATTGTTTCAGGGACTTATAATCGTACTGATGGCCATCGTGCCGATATGGGATTTGGACAATATAGCGGGTATGCAAAATTGGGCTATGAAGTGACTGACCGTTGGAAATTACGGGGCGATGTAAACATCACTCATTTCAATGCTTCATACCCAGGCCCAGTCGATGCGCCTTTGGTGGACGGGGATCAACGAATTACTCGAGGTATGACCTCGTTTGCTGTGGAAAACAGTTATGAGAAAACATCCGGTGCATTCAGTTTCTTTTGTAATTGGGGGAAGCATTGGATTAATGATGGGTATACGCCTTCTGCGGGAGAAGGACCACAAGACGACCGTTTCCTGTCCCGGGATAACATGATGGGTGTGTCGGTCTATCAGAGTGCGCAATTTTTCAGAGGGAATCGTGTCACTGTTGGGTTTGACTGGTTCCGTTATGGAGGTCATGCATGGAATGAATATGTCGCCAGTGAAATGGCCGGAACAATTACCGATTTGGTCGACAAACAGGAAAATGAATTGGCGGGATATGTCGATTTGCGTCAGGACATAGCTACTTGGCTTACATTCAATGCCGGCCTGCGTTTGGATCATCATTCCCGTGTCGGGGAGGAGTGGGTGCCACAAGCCGGACTTGCCTTCCATCTCCCGCATGCCATAGAACTGAAAATCTCTGCTTCGAAAGGTTTTCGGTACCCTATTCTGCGGGAAATGTATATGTTCCCGCCTCAGAATCCCGATTTGCAGCCTGAATCCATGTGGAATTACGAAATTGCGTTCGCTCAACGAATACTGAATTCTAGATTGATTTATGGAGTGAATCTATTTTACATTGATGGGAGAAATCTTATTCAGACCCTCCCGAATCCCAATGGAAGTGGTATGTTGAACCAAAATTCGGGAAGGATCGAAAATTGCGGAGTGGAAATACAGACAGCATATCATATTGATAACAAATGGTCGGTGAACGGGAACTACAGTTATCTGCATATGGAGAACCCGTTGGTTGCGGCTCCGAAACATAAATTGTATGCCGGCGTTGATTTTTCTCGGGGGCGTTGGAATGTGTCAACAGGAATACAATATGTCGGAGGATTGTATACCGCGGTGGGGGAGTATGAGTCAACGGAAGACTTCGTGCTCTGGAATCTTCGCGCCTCTTTCCGGGTCTTGCAATGTCTGGATGTGTGGGCTCGAGGCGAAAATCTACTGGCTCAACAATATGAAATCAACGCGGGATATCCTATGCCTCGGGCTACGGTACTGGCTGGGTTCAATGTGAATTTTTGACCTCACGGAAAATACTCTTAAGAACCTTAGGTGAGGTCAAAAACAGAAAACGCTTAGTCTTGTAATAAGTGTGGCAAGACTAAGCGGTTCCTGTTTTTCTAGAGAACATATTTTTGGGAGGGCTTAACATTTATGAGGAGGGATCATATATCCTCATTTCCCCTTCATAAAACGGAACTCGTTCGCTGTAGGTGATTCCGGCGAGCCTACATGTATTGTCCGCAGGTAAAACCGTGAGCCTACTGATTCTATATTCCTACTCCCGGACGCATCTGACAGACCGCGCTTCTGCTTTGGATTGCTTTGAGCTGGTCAACATCCGGTCATTATTCCCGATAGAGAAGTAATAGTTAGTAAATTGATTCGAGCCATCAATAACCAAGTCTCGTGTCCATGATGCATAAGCTCCTGATTCCCCGACTTGTATAAGTGCTCCGTAATAGTCCCTGCGTCCGGCAAAAGGATACCAGCAGACATCGGCGTCAGTCAGTTTGTAGGTGGTGCCGGATAGTCCTCCGAAATCGAACCCTTTGTTTATATTGTCTGCTGTTTCAATTAGGTCCGTTTCAATTAATTTAGCGTCAAAAGCAATTGCCCATACGCCGCTAAAAGGACCTCCGGTGGGGACGTAGTAGCCCGGAGGGCACGGATCATTAACTGTCTTTGTCCTCAGCCACCCAACGTTCTTAACATTGGCATATATCCAGTCGCGAGAGCCCTCTTTAGCACAGATAAATTGGGTCGGATGGGCCGTTGCATATTCTAGTGTTCCGGTAATAGGTGAAGTGTTTATTGATACAGGCCATACCAGAGTTGACTTTGCTATAATATTCTCAGTTGTAGAAGAGCTGTTCAGAAACGGATCCTTTCGACCCCATTGATAAAGAAGACCTAAGGCTCCAACATCTCCTTTGGTGGCCGATATTGCGCCCAGATTGCGGTCCATCATTATGCCGGCTTCATTGTTGTATACATGGTCTTCCGGTTTGTCTGTCATCCATATATGCCAACTCCATAAGATGGTCCCTTCGGAATTGGCTGCTGCAATAAGTGCATTGCCTTTTCGGAATGATTCCGCTGTCTTGAATGTTATACTGTTGCCATCTAACCATACCTCCGATATGAGGTCTTTTTTGCGTGGCGCATAATCAGTCCCATACGTTTCCCACAGAACATACACACTGTCAATTTGTCCTACAGATTCCGTACTGTTACCTTTTACAGCTTTAAATGTGTATTCTCCGGCTGATGATACTATATAACAATTGGCAGATCCGTTTTCCGACAGATCTTCATGAACGTATATTCCCCCACCGCCTGTGCCGCCGCTGCCAGAGTCATCATCTGAACCTCCGTCCGATTTTTCACAAGAACATATAGAACAAACCAAGCATAATACAAATGCAATACTGAACGGTTTAACGATGCGCTTCATGATACGTTGTTTAGATTTTATTGAAAAATATAAATGCGGTTGGGTGAAGCTGTTAATCTTAATATGTAGATCCCGTTTCGTCCGGCCACACTGACAAACAAAAATATAATAAAAATTATCAATTAGCAAAAGTAATCCTAATGTTCAAGATGTTTCGATAAGCCTGTTGATATGGTATTCCTGTTATGTTTCGATGGAATAAATGCACTTTTTAAGGAGTGGAAAAAAGTATAAGATGCAGTATGTCGCAGACTATAAATTTATAATTGATCGACTAGATTTGTAAAATAAATCGTATCGTCTGAAACGATGATAGAAATAGAGGCTAACAAATTGTCGGTTATTCTTTTTTTGCCGCACGATGTATCCATTAATTCTTGTAATTATAGCGGTCCTGTGAATTTTTTTACGGCATTCCCTCTGAGGAGAGAAGTATGCTTGTCCCAGATACTGTGTTTAATGGATGCTTTCTTTTGCTCTTGTTGATGAAATAGCTTAATCAATAGTCGCTCTTTTGCCTTCAATTTGTTTTGTGATTGCATTCGTTCTTCGGAACATCGAACGGAAAGACCGGTTGGAACGTGGGTGGCTCGCACTGCTGTTTCCACCTTGTTGACATTTTGACCTCCATGTCCACGGGCTCGCATCGTCTCAAATGCAATATCTTTATCCGATATCTCTGCTAGTTCTATCGGATCAATAAAATCCACTCCAATATACCAATTCTTCCGTGGATGGCCGGGACGGAAACTGTTGGCCGTAGCTTGCCAAAGAACTGCTCCTTGCCATTCCTTCTCTTTGGCAGAATTAGTCTCAGCCAGAAACAGAAGCGACATATAACAATCAGGTTCCGTGTTGTGTGCTTCGCTTTCAATTAGTTCTGCGTCAGGAAAATCTTTCAGTAATTCTCGTGCGACAAGTGTGACGGCTCGGGCGCATTCTACCGGTCCTCGTCCGGCAGTCAGTTGGATGTATTTCTTCATTTGGAAATATCTTTGATGTTGACGCGAGGCTTGACCATCGCGATGATCGCGGCTGTAGGTTCAATCAAACGCAGAATCTCC
>CASDSC010000098.1 GCA_949283215.1 uncultured Alistipes sp.
AAAAAGCAGGCATATGGTATCTCGCAGGTTCAAATACCTGCATATTCTCCGATCCTCCAGGAGAACTCGAACCTCGCCTGCTGCGAACAAAAACCTCCAATCGCCGTTTACGTGACGATGAGTTTCTGATTCCAGCCTCATTGACCCGCGGTAAAGAAACAGTCCGGATTCGTATCAAATGTTTGCCTGACACGAGAGAACTCTTTCCCGAATTTCCGTTTCCAAAGCAGAGTGCATGGAGCGAACTCGACTACGAAATATACAGTTATGTGATCCCTGATTTCAACCTACCCAAGCGATAATCAAACGAAACCTTTACGATAATGAACAAAATTTGTCTATCCACGATATGTTTACTATGTCTATCGGCATCTCTCGCGGCTCAAGAGAATCTTATCACCAAAGCACGCATCAGGGCCTCTTCGGAACTTTCTGACCAATATGCCGTTAAATATGCTGCCGATAATAACTACACAACTTGTTGGCAAGCTTCCGACACCCAAACAACACAAACATTAACCATTGATTTACGAGACTGGTACGCCCTCGACCGCATCGTACAGACATTCGATACCAGTACAGTATGGCGCTTTGCAATCGAAGGATCGGCTGACAATAGGCACTGGTATACATTATCCGATCACAGAAAAGGCAGTGCAGGGATTGTATTCGGTGAACCGGTAAGCGGTGTATGGCGCTATATACGGCTGGTCGTCGATCCTAACCCCGAAGGACAACCGGCCTCATCTCGTGAATTCGCAGTATTCGGCTCTAAATGTGGTCCGAATATGGCGCGCAATGCATTCAGTAAATCCTCCTCATCTGCCCCCGATTTCGGTCCGGGCAATGCGACGGACAACAACATCTCGACCTATTGGGTTGCAGCTGACGGCACGTATCCGCAATCTCTCACACTCGACCTGGGCAAAACAGTTCCGATTACGGCAATAAGACAGGTATTTAAAGATCACGATCCTTGGCAATTCACGATCGAAGGATCGGACAACGGGACAACGTGGACAATGATCGACGATCATTCACAGGGAACCCTCGGGCACGACTTTCTGACGGCTACCGAAGGAAAATATCGTTACGTGAAACTCACGGTGCTAGGATCAGCCTCGGGATTTTGGGCCAACAGCTGTGAACTGAAGGTATACGGTCCTGATATCAATCGTAAAAACCATTCTTCATCCTATCGGCTTTCATATGATGTCAAAGCCACTGCATCTTCGATCGACAATTTCAACCATTCGCAATATCGAGCCATCGATGGTTTGGATACAACTGCATGGATCGCCGGGAGCAAGGAATTTCCCCAAACACTGACACTGGATTTGGGAAATAACTGCCGGATCGATCGTATAACCCAACGTTTTACCGACGCTGACCGATGGACGTTCGACCTCCATGGTTCGACTGACGGGAAACAATGGACAATGCTGAACCATACCGTATCGGACCGCTCTCAGGATCGTTTCGAAATCGAAACCCAAGGCGACTGGCGCTATATCCGACTCACCGTATTGGATTCACCCATGGGACACAATGCCTCGAGTGAGGAATTCACCGTTGAAGGAATTGGGGCACCCGTATGTGCTCGTTGGTGGGAAGACCAATCGGGCATGTGCCGTTACTATTGTAAAATATACGGGAACACCATCCACGAGATGATCGGCGATCTCGACGCGCTGCAACGACAAGGGTTCAAAAGCATCGAGCTGTCGACCGTATACGAAGGAAAACCGGAAATATGGGGCGGATTGGGAGCTACGGACAATTATGCCATCGATCCGGCCCTGGGAACGATGGATCAGTTCGAACGCTTCGTATCGGAAGCGCACAAACGCGATATCAAAATCGTTTTTTTCGGAAATGTAGGTTATTGTCTCAACGAAGCTCCATTCTTCGAAAAAGCATGCGACGATTACCGTAACGGGATCAAAAGCAAAGAACGAGACTGGTTCCACTTTAGTCCCGACTCGCTCGGACATTTATGGTTCTGGAGCGACAGGGCACAGGCCTATTACTACTCTTTCTGGGGACATACAGACGGCGCCCGGGGACGCATCCCATCCTACTGTTTCCACAATCAGGCCTGGCGCGACGAATGCAAACGATATCTCGAGTATTGGCTAGAGAAAGGGGTCGACGGTATCTTCCTCGATGCACCGGAAGTATATGACGGAATCAACGATACGGTAATCGGTAACTACATTATCAATGCCATACATCCGTATTCGGTAGTCACCTGCGCAGAGGGGTCGGGGGATCCTCGGCGTTGGATCAGCCATCTTGGATTCAATCTGATCCAGGGATTCGACATGTACGGATGGGGCGGAGGAGGCCGCAGCGAGTCGCTGCTTGCCATGCGCCATCAGGACCCTTCAGGCCTCAACGACAAACTAAAAGGATACCGTGATGCGACCAATGCCCGTCGCGGCATCACGCTGACCCCACCCATGTGGGAAACGTCAGCGACACCCGCCGAACGCATATTCGAAACCGCGTGTCTGGTCGGATCAGGCACTTTGGTCGCCAACCATTTCGGAGATTACCATCTTGTCGGACAAGACATTATCGCGCAGTGGAATACTGCAGATCAGGAACAATTCTTCGATTTGATCCGCATGCAAAACGCCTATCGGGGACTCGCACCTGCGGGTCAGCGCGTTTGCCTGCCTACGCAGGATGACCATAAATTCTGGGCATTCAAACGCAGCAATCGCGACGGCAAAGTCAACACGCTCGTTATCGTCAATTTCCAGAACACCCCCCAAACAATCACCGTCGATCTGCAAAATAGCGGCATCGCACTTGAACAGGTGCCGATCAATCTGATCGACGGCACAGCAGGGACTCCGATCCAAAATTCAGCGTATACGGTCGAACTGCCGGCATACGGGTACCTGTTTCTCGGGGTAACAGGAAAATAAACCATCAGGCTGAATATATGTAGCAACGGGGACACCATGTGAGGTCCCCGTTGCTACATATATTACACTTCCCATCCGTTCAAAATCGAACACCTAACCCGCATTGAAAACTCATATCCCGCACTCTCTCTTTACCCGAACTCTTTATTACATTGGATAAACCCAGATTTGCTCTGGCAGAAAACAATACTGTATGTGTCATATGCCATGAAAAACCAATAGGGAAACTCACTGTAAGTCGATTATACAAATTTTTATCCAATGTGGCGGATAAACTTCCATCAAATTGTCCTGCTGATGCTTTCGCTTTATTAGACGCACTGAGTACAATTCCCAACTGGGGGCCCATATCGATACTGAATTTACCAGGGCTCACATAATAACGGCACATCACAGGAATATTGAGATAATGGAATTGCAATTGATACCGCACCACACTCCCCTGCATTGTCGTCTTTGCGGATGCTCCCTGCTGGGCATAAAACACCTCGGGCTGAATACTAAAAAAAGGGGAGAGATTGGCTTCAACGAACATGCCTGCGTAGAAACTGCATTTATACTTAGAAGAAACAGCTTGCGAAGGATTACGTTCATCGAACACAATATAAAAATTTGTTAGATTGGCTGCAATAAAACCTCCTTGCAAACCGAAATAAGATTTTCGTTGCGCACCTGCGTCATACAGAGTCCATCCACACATGAGCAAAACAAGTAACAATCTTTTCATAGGCTTCAAGTGTTATAGTTTTATATTTGGAAAGAACAACCATCAAAAATAAACACACGTGCTACAATAAAGATAGTTGAGAAAAACTATAAATCAAAACATTATCAAATTATTTCTACAATCTTACCGCATAGTCCCACGGATTCGAACTGTTTTTATTCAGAATAAGACGATAGTTTCTTCCCTCACTAGTCACCACCCTTTAATCTCCGCGTATTCTATAGATTATTATTCCTATGCCTCACTCATGATGACAAAAAGATACACCCTCACTGTCCCCAATAATCCTCGACAGATATTTACAAAAATTTTCCATATCATTTGAGAATAATTCCACCTCGCATCGAGGTTCTAATTGCAGCATCACGAACAGAATCAAATTCCGGATAGCATTCAGGATGGGCAACTATATGGGTCAATGCTCGATCCAACAATATTCGTGCATCATTACGTACTTTTCGTCGTGCCAACGCCAAAGTTGTTGCTGAAGCAGGAGTCATATGTTCGTTTTTGTATTGTACAACACCTTGCGACGTAGCTTGTGCGGACAATTCGGGAAGAATCAAATATTTGACATATAAAGCAAGCGGCGCTTTCAGATAATCGAAAAGCAAGTCTGGATATTTTCCCTCGGCCACTGCATTGTACAAACCGCCCAAGGCCGGTTTAAGAAAACGCTGCTGAGCCAACTCGATTCGTGTCTCACTGATCAACTCCTCCCGCACATGTTCCGTTCCCGCAAAAGCAATCTCGATCACTTCGCGAGCAGATATCATTAGTTTCATAACATAAAAATTAATCGATATTTTGTAATCCGTATTTGGTGATCTGTGCGACAAAAAGTTGTTGAGTTGGATCTTGTGGATCATATTCGAGTCCATCTGCCCGACGGGCCTCCCACACTTTCATATACAACGGTTTCGAACGTGCAGGGGGTTCATTAATGATCTGCAACGAAGATGTATCCGTATG
The DNA here is from genome assembly GCA_949283215.1 of uncultured Alistipes sp. Lineage (GTDB taxonomy): Bacteria > Bacteroidota > Bacteroidia > Bacteroidales > Rikenellaceae > RGIG1874. Next base: position 4,636 of record CASDSC010000098.1, read on the forward strand.
CAATACTTTTTCGATAACCTCTTTGAGCGGTTCGAGCAATTCCGCCTGTTCTCCGAGGATAACCGTATTCAATGCGATCTCATACTCGTGCAGAATGCGTTCGGCACTGAAACTACTTCCATAATCAAGTCCACTGAGCGAACGGAACCAGGAGTGGGCAACCACAATATCAGAAGTAGCCTGATCATGTAATTTTACCCAATCGCCATCGTTTGCAGCTGTAATCGGAATAAATTTTGAATTATCCACACTATCGGAGTCCTTGACCATGAACATCACCTGTCCGGGTCTTCCGGCGAAACGATTCTCTGCCATCCGTACAATTTCGGCGGCCTCTTCTTCACTCTCTACACTACCGTCCAAGACCATCACACCCGACAACTGGAAAGAATTGTCCAGACGGCTGATATTCCACTTGTCAGTCTTGTAGGCAATAGCCGACACATTAAGACCTGCAATGTAGGGGGGCACGCCATAATGTTCGAACATCGGTTCATAATCTTTGTAATGAATAATCGATCGCAAAGTTCCGTCCTTAGCCTGTTCAAAAATCGGATAGAGAGGTAATTTTTTGACATCGGCCGGCGTAAAAGCCGCCCAATCGTGATGCAAGAGGACATGACGACCATCCTTGGCAATACGACAGCGTGAAGCATCCTGATGGTAAAGAGACAGGAAAGAGTGGTTGGTATCCGTGACAATCTCCACAAAAGCATTTCCGAACAATGCTTTATCGAATGCCGTCTTGTTCAATACTTGTCGTAAGCTTTCACCCTGTCCATTTGCCCTCGCTGTAAGATTCTGCAATACGTAATTTTCCGTATCAAACGAAAATCCCTTTCCTGAAATATAATCTGCTTTATCATTGATAATTCGCCGATGGGTCGTCGACCGTCGTGCCATTAGGGCCAGAGCATTGGGCAATAAATTATCCGTACCCCACCGCCAGAAGAGCGTATTCTTCGTCTCAGTCTTTCCCAGCACAATATAGGGGTCTGCCTCATTCCGAGCGAGAAATAACCGCTGTTTGTTACGCGCTGTCAAACCTTTCTTTTTCATATGTATCATAGGTTTTTATTCTCCCAAAAAAAGAGGGCAGCGAATGGCTGCCCTCCACAAATCGGATATCGTTAATCCGTAAGGGCCACTGTGTTCCCAGTATAAACCCTTGCCCGGGCGGTGTCTGTCGACGAAAGTACTACAGTTTCTTTCGTCGAATCCGAAAGTTTTTTCCCAGAAACACCCTCCGCAGACTCAAGACACAAAGCTCTCTCCAACCCGAACTCTTCCGAATATCCCACAACAAGAGTATGCCCATTATTCGTAGTCACCAAAGCCACAATCCCCTGGTATGATGCATCGACCAGTTCTTCTACAGCTTTGCGCGATGTATCATCCATCTTTCCTAGTTCGAATGAAAGAGTATGTTCCACCACCAAAGTACCAGCTTTCATCGTTGTTTTCTCATTCAACGCCGCCTCATCCTCACTGAACTCATAACGGACAAATTTTGCTTCAGCTTCCAAGGCTATAGCCGAATAAGAATCAGATGCATCATCATATGTCAACGATTCGATTTTCCCGGCCTCAATCAACGCGATCTGCCGGACTCCTCCGCTTTTCCGTACGCATGAGCGTTTATAACCGGTAAGTGCCATATTTGTCTAATTAAACGGTTTTATATGCCAGTGAAATTAACTCGGGCAACAGGTAATCGCATCCGGCCATAAATACAGCACGTTGCCGGTTTTCCATTTGATCTGGATTGTACCACATTCTGATCTCTGTTCCGGGAAAATCTGCGGTATTGACAGCTAAAGCAAGGTTACGGCGATCAGTCAGCAATGCGAACGACTGCGGCATATCTGCATATTTCGACAAATAACCACCGATCTGAATATCAATAACCGGAATACCTCGGTATGAAAGCCGTTCACGACCATTTTGTTTGGCCAGATATGCGGCCTCAAGCGCTACGTTATCGAGTTCATCTTCATACTTGGCATAGATGTCAGAGGTTACCAAGTACACCAGATTACCTTGTGGTTTAAACGCTTTAAGCACTTCTGGAGCATCATCCCACAGTTTTTTGAAGGTCTGTTCAGCAGTATCGTCGTCCCCAGGATTGAAACTGTTGATCTGTGTTTCCCCGGCTTCGATATCAGCCATCATTCGTTTGATAAAACCGTCAAACGTATTGAGACCCGATTCGCGCTCGGTATCGCCCAACCACATGGTTGCACGAATACTTTCGGCAATGGCTTCCCGGAAGAGAGCCGTTTCGGCTTCCTCGAGTTCAGTCCCCGACAAATCGTCCATATTGACATCCGGACGATTGGTGATTAATTCATATACCATCGAGAAGTAGTCATCGGCGGCATAACCGAGTTCAGCTTTCACGCGTGCGAGACTGATCGTTTTACTAAATTTATCGGAAGGCACTCCACCTGTCCATCCGCTTGCAGCATATTTTTGCAAAATATCCCCGCTACGTTTCCAAAACTGCAATGTAGTAGGCACCGGCATGTTATACATAATACGGATGCCGAGAGCTCGAGCGTCGGGACCACTAAACATCGGGCGGAAAAATACAGTTTCCAAATCACGACCGGTATAGGTCTTAGCTTGTTCAATCTTTGCCATAATGGTTTTAATAAATAAATGGATAATTACTTGAATTGTTTAATATCTTCAGCATATGCCCTTTCATTAGCAGGCCGTTGATATTCCGTAGTAGATGGATCCTCCCTGCGCTTTGTCATGGTCGGCAAGACCCGGGCCCGCATCAGTTCTGTCTCTTTCGGTATAGGTCGTTGCGCAGCGGGAGTCTCATTCGAAGCATCAACCGGAATGGGCGAATTCTCATCTGCCGCACCCACACATTGCGCATCTTCCACAGCTGCCATCGTTGAATGGGTCGTTTTTTTTGATGTTCCGGACGGCCCCAAACCTAATCTGGCAGCAATAGCATTCCATCGGTTTCTAAAGTTCATACTGATTTCATTTGATTTTTCAGGCAGTTCCGGTAATCCGAATTGTGCGACAATCGCCGACGCATCATTTCTTATCGGGACCACCCCGGTTATGGTATCGACCAGCGCCGCCTCTACAGCCTCTTGAGCTGAGAGCCATCTACCGTTCCCGTTGTTTTCATTCATCAGATCGATGAAAAAATCTTTGGATCTTCCCGAACGGGTGGCATAAATAGAGGCGATTCGCTCGTCGGTTTTATTCAGTAAAGAAGCTGTTCGGTTCATCTCGTCTGCATTACCTTCGGCCGATGAATTAGATTTATGAATCAGATAGAGAGCATTGGCAGACATTTCGCGACGCCCAGGGGAGGCAGCTTGGGCAATAATGGTCGCTGCAGAAGCCACATATCCAAAACATCGTGTTGTTACTTCGGCCCGGATGGATCTGATCGCGTCGTAAATCAACAAAGCATCATTCACATTACCTCCAGTAGATCGAATATTGATTATAATACGCGGGGTATTGACACGACTTATAGCCTCCAACGCGATCTTAAACTTATCATACGTCGCCACTTTCTTTTCCGGAAGCTCAAACTGCTCTTGTTCAGGGATTCCAATGGTTCCTTCAATGTCGATCTCCGTCATTTCTGCACCTTGGTTCACAATACGGATTCCGTGATACAGCTCTTTTTCCGAAACGAAATTAATATTGTCCATAATCACTTTTTTTCTACACTTTTCAAACTTATTCGAGGTTAATATCGAGATAGTAATAGACACACTTACGGACATATTCATAGGAGCAAGCAAACTGTTCCGCAGCCGTCCACATTGCATCCGTTTTTTTCATGCCGTTTTTGATCAGTTTGGCAACTGTTTCTCGTACAGCAAGAATCTTACAGCGCGAATAATCTACCACCCCGATCTCAATCAATTTGCAAATCAACTCTTTTGCAGACATGTCCGCATAACGCATTTCGACCAAATCGGCCAATTTTTTCTCATACGTAGTCATATTCTCAATAAGTTGCTTGACTGACAATTGTTTTGATGGCTTCCTGAGCTCGGGTGATATCTGCTTCTACTACTTCGACACGAATTGTTGCAATCTTTCGATCAATCATTTCGGCAATTTTCTCCTGGGACAATTGTGCTGAAGGTCTTTGATCCACGGTCTCAGCGAGCAAATTCGTAGGATATACTGGACTGGGGACCAATTCTGGCAGACCAATACCCGAAGGAAACCTGACAGGACGTGCCACTGCCGGATCCAATTGATCATTCCATGTTACGGCAGATACAACAGAAGATAAATCGTTTGCAATAGAGACACGAGGATTGTTATTCTCAATACTTGCGGCACTGGTCGATAACATAAACGGCATCCCGACTTTCTCCTCTTCTTCGCCAATTACAATCGGATAATATTTAACCATGTTCTATAATTTTTTGATAAACACGCAACGGGTCGACTGATTACTTTCCGGGACATAATCCTCAATCGATTCTAGATAGAAAAGCGTATTTTCGCCATCGATCCGTAAACGATAAAGAGCACGAAAATCCTGTCCAGATGGATTCGGAACGATTAATGGTTCAATATCCTCGGGGCGTAAAAACAGATATACCGTCACACGCCGACTCCAGTTATACAATTCAATATTTTCATCGTAATAGCGATGTAAACCCGCCACACCATCCCGGTCCTCAAAACATAACGTCCAACCATTTTGTTCCATATCGGTAGCATTATTCGCAAACGAAGACTCTGGATTCGGCGTTTCACCTCCGTACGAATTATTACTTCCATGATAATGAAATGCGGTCAAAGGATATTTTGCCTCGAAACCAGGCCAGCCCCACCGCTGATCCTCCGGCAAATCGACTAACCCGAGATAACGGACAATTTTAGGCGGAAAATTTAAATCCTCTGTATCCACAGCATTCCCAGATTGTTCTCTGTCGCCAACTTGAATAATAGATGCCGCAGGGGTCTCCGACAACTCTTCTTGAGCATTGATCGATGGGGTATACAGCGGATTTTTCAACGTTTTCTGCCCCTCTTTCGCGCAACGATTCAACACTTGAGCACTCCACACCCCCATCTTCTCCCCATTCGTCTCATTCCACCGCGCTACAGCTCCATCCCCATCCTGATAGGCCCACACCAATTGAGAATACAAATCACTCCCGGGTTCCTCAATTTCAATGGGTCGACTACGATCAATACGTTGACTCCAGTCGATAATCACATCGGATCGATAGAAATCATTTCGGGGCTCGATATACACTTTTTTGGCTATCTCATCCGTATAGAAATAGAGATTAAACAAGTGCCGCAAACTATTAATGAAATCGATCTGATGAATTTCATGCACCGCGACATCAGTAAACTCAATCGTTGAACCTACAGCAGGATGCGGTAAAAATACAGGCCTGATTTGTGTTTCAGTTCCGATGGTCAAATTCATACCAGGCTCCGCACCACCAAAATAACAATTGTTAAAATACTTGGGTTCTGACGGCAGGATACGTTCCGGGGCACTTCTTACGGTCAACACGACATCTGTTGTACCGGTCTTTGATACATATCCGTCATAGAGTCCCCACTCTCCGGTAAAAAGTTCGAAAACGGATGCCCCCTCTTTTTTCACATAGATTCGCAAATTGGTCAATCTCAACGAAGCACTTTCGCTCACACTTACTTCAATCGTATCGGTTGTAAATGAACCGTAATCGACCGTATAATATTCATCAGGATTGAGATTATCAGGATCAGCCTCCGGATTAGTTATACAATCATACTTCAGATCATAAGTATCCCCTTGGGTAAAATCGAAGATAAAAAGTTTGAATACTTTTCCAGAAACGAAACTATTACGTCTTTCGGGGCGAGGATTCGGGACACTGAACCGCCGTTCCTGCTCTTCATCGATATACAATCGATTAAAACAAGTAAGTTCATACCTCGACTTCATAATGAAATCAGTCGTATAACGAATTCTATATTCAAAACCGACCGTCACTGCCTCTGGGGGAATAAATGCCACACGATCCCCATCTTTTCGGAAACAATCTCCCACATTATAGACACCATCCACAGTTTTTCCATTCTGGATTTCTTTCGGATCAGCAGTATCTACGAGATTTCCAATTGTATTGAACGAAGCGAGCGGGTCAGCATATACTCGTCCGAATCGATCGGCCTGAGCCGTTTTTTCCTCGAACCTTCCTGCCAGAAAATCGACCCGTTTTTTCAGGGCGTCGACATTTTTAGTCGGATAACGACCACTGACATAAAGCGAATCAAAAAAATAAGACTCAACAAACTGAGATTCCACCGTATATCCCGCCTCACCCAGTATAGTTCGGAGCAAAGTGGCTGCATGAATAAATGGATGATAATCCTCGAAAGATCTGATACGAACTGGAGGATACATTTCCGTATCGGCCATCTCAATACGGTCTCTTTTTACAGGGAGGAAACGAACCGGTTGTTCCCATGTCCAGCTTTGTTCAATCATCGGCCCATCGATCGTTTCATGAAACTGAATAGTTGTTTGACGGAAAGGCGTTTCAGCAGCATGCTTCACCCATTGTTTTCCGGCTCCGATAACAGCAATCTCATACCATCCAGCACCGTTCTCTGATGCCTCACAACGTAAGAGTTGTGGCACACCTTCCAATATTGTACAACCCTGACATACAATACGCGCCGTATGGGTCTGTTGGTTGAACCAATACGCTCCGTTGAGTTGATCGCAATCACCCATGATCACACGATTCTTTCGGGTCATTGGCAGGCGGACTGTCTTCGAGTAACCTGTTTTAGACGTATCGGGTTCGGTGATTGAAGCCACAGAGAGCGAGATAGCCACTCGCGTCGATCGGTCGGTATCCACGCGTTGATTGTCAATATATATCTCCATGGCTAAAAATGTTGATAGACAATTTTTTGACAAGGTCTTACTCTGATCTGACACACAGGGAGATCCACACTCCGCACATCCCAGGTATCCGATAATACATCGACAGGCACATATCCATCATCCCCCTGAATCCACACACGAGGTGATGCAATCAGACCTCCCATCCATTTCATATATGCCGTCGTACCTGATTCCGCAGTCAGCACAATCTCGGTTTCTGCCAAACTTTCCGTCACTTCATAACCTATACCACTATAGATACGTTGCTTTTCTACGGATACGCTTTCTGTACCAATCCTGTCAAAAGTAAATCCATCAACAGCTCCGAACCGATTCACCCAACACACCCTTACACCTTGCCTCAACTTATTAACCAATTGCCAACTATGAGTCCACGCATTGTCAGCCCCCATCTGCAGCGTCAACTGCAATGTATGGAACATTGAGATTGGCCCTTTTCCTGCAGTTTTCAATCTGTTCTCAATATCAGGTGTCGAAACGATGGCCACATACATTCCTGACCCACAATCCATAGGATCAAGATCGAAAACATACATATCATTCCCCACCAGCTTAATTTGCCCTGAAACGTGTTCACCCGGAGCAATAAAAGCAATCTCTTCGACATCCCCGGCCACCATTTTTGTACCATTAGGCTTATCCGTCAAGACTGACCCAACCGACGCCCCAACAATCCCAGACGTAATTGGGACAATAGATGAAACGAGTTCACCGCATCGAATCCCCGCATTCACCACTCTACCGGAGACTTGATATATTCCACAACTATCCTTTACAATAGGAGTAACATCAAATTGTCGCTGAATATAAGTCGCCACATTCAGTTCATACATATCATAACCACTCACACGCTTTCTTCCTATGGGATTGATACCCGACGTATCCAAAATCTCAACCTCTACAACTGTGTCCGGATCAGCACCTTCCAGTTGATAGATTACCTCAGGGTAAGCCCCCTGATAGGCAATAGGTGTTTTTGAAATAATCATATCTCCGGATTTATACATTCGTTATCGAAAAGTTCTATCTCAAACTCCACTTGCAAGGAAAGTTCTCCAGCGCCTGTATAGGCCGTTTCATTCGGTGAACAACGAAGATTCCGTAAAGCAATCACATTATTCTGCAAAGCCAATTGGGTGTAAATTTCTACAGCTTCTTTCTCCATCCTGGCCCAAACTTTCTCCTTAGCATGTTCGGTATAGCGTTCATTCAAACGCATCAGATAAAATTCTACTTTATAACTGATCCGTCTTTCCTGTCGACCTTCGACACCGACTAATTTCAGTGGCGTCATCCAGAGTGCAGGGAACCATTCCGCGACAGTCCCTGCACGATGAACAAATCCTGTATACCAGGCATATTGCATCGATTGAGCCAACTGCTTGATGTAATTGTTCAATAAAATTCTTACCATAATGTATTTATTAAATAAAGCACTGTCTATCCGATTGAATTGCAAGACAAATCATCCGAGAAACCCTTTACTACCTTTGTCTTCCCGTCCAATGCAACATTTTTATACGACTATTCAACAACTGAAAAAATCGATACACCGACATCTGTTCCGTAACCTTTAACACCTCAGGCCGATAATCAATCATATAAGCTATGATATCATTCCAATCCATCACCAGTTCCTCTTTGTCAACATTATTTGGATTCTCTTTCGAATTCTTCATATAACAAAAAGGGAACTCAGTCTTCAAATATTCATGCGTAGCGATGAGCAAAAAAAAACCTCTAAAGCTATTGACATTGGTAAGGTTACCATATTTTTAGCACGTTCTTTGACTTTTTCTTCATCGAATTTTTCCAACTCGGGACGACAAAGAATCGCTACAATCAATGCAGCCCACATCATCCGATCTACATTATACAAATCAGTCGCTTCACATAGTTCAATCACCGACGCATCGGAAAAAGGCATTTGTCGTCCCGCAATATCCATCGTAGATTTAGGCATATATAGGCGTTCCCCATTCCATTCAAATACCTCAATTCCTCTTGGTTCATAATCCGGTTCAAAAATGACTCCGATAATAAACCGCATTAAATATCGCTCGACAATAAAGGCTATATGCTTAGGATCTGTTACACGAATAATCGACATAGGGACCATGCACATTAAACAGAAAACAGCTTCGGTCCAATCCGAATCGAATAGCGATGTATCTTGCAAAGAATCTGTTTCTCGAATAGCTGATGGTTCATATCTCACCGCCAATTTATCTTTTACATCACCCGAAAGCATCAGCGTCAATCTTCTCAATTCGGCTATTTGCTTAATCGTTACATCATCCCAATCAGAGGGGCAATGGAATGCCTGATTGTTAATAACTATCTTCACCATATGTTAATAATCAAAGATTATCTACGAATTAAATGTTGATATTCTATCAACAACTCGAAGCAATAACTTTCATCAGATCTTTGATTTCTCGAGCGACCCCCATAATTCGGTGAGTTGACAATTTATGACGAACACGAATTTTCATCAGATCCTCCAGCATATCCAATACATTGACAAGTTGTTCTTCAACCCTCATTTTCTGCATTTCAATTTCATAATCTGTCTTATTCTGTACAACGGTAGCGGGTTTACCGAGATCCGCAAGGGCCCCAGCATCAACATGCAACACATCCATAACATATTTGATTTAACGATAAAGAATAGAACTAATCCACAATAAAGCATATGTAATATAATGTGCCGTGTATCAGTCGGTGTGTGGGCTGTAATAACCCGACTCATACACAGCACACAAGCCTAATATAAATTATTGTACATTTTTTCCATATTCAATTGAATCATAACACACATATTTATAGATACTTATATAATAATCTCCGATATCAAGAACAAATATAATATAAAAACTCTGCCTTGTCAATAGGCAGAGTTAAAAAATTGAATTTTGTATAAAAACGATTAAAATAAGGACAATTGATCGACAGTATGATTAAAAGTACGCCGATGATATGGAGACATACCATATTGAGCGATGGCCAATCGATGCTCACGCGTAGGATACCCTTTGTTTTTGGCCCATCCATATTGCGGATATTCCCGATCAATAGCCCTCATCCAGTCATCACGAAAGGTCTTTGCGAGCACAGAAGCAGCAGCAATCGACATAAAAGTAGCATCGCCTTTTACAACACATTGGTATGGAATATCCAAACTTGTCTTGAAGCGATTACCATCAATTAACAACAAATCCGGCCTAATTTTCAATTTACTAACAGCAGCCGACATAGCTGCAAACGAAGCATTCAGGATATTAACTCGATCAATTTCCTCGGCAGTAATCATCTCCACTGCCCAGGCAACCGCCTCCCGACAAATAATATCACGTAACAACTCCCTGTTACGTTCTGTCATTTGTTTAGAATCATTAAGCAACGGATGTTCGAATTCAGGAGGTAAAATAACAGATGCGGCGAAGACGGGACCGGCCAAACAGCCTCTACCCGCTTCGTCGCATCCAGCCTCGATAGTGTTATATTGATAATATGCCCGCAGCATATTATTATAATATACCTAACGTTTCGAAATAAGCTTTTATATCATCCGCAATCTCCTGTTGACCGAAATCCTGCGCAATACCATAGAGATCGCTGAGAATATAAAGATTTTCTTCTAATTTATTCTTGATCAGGTCTCCATTTCGCCCGGTAAAACGGTTCATGTATGAAATATTTTCTTCGAGCAGTTGCGCGTAATCCTTCAAGATAGCATTGGCTTTCTCCGGTTGCCCAGCCATATAATAGGCCTCGATTACAGGAGGAGTCAACGCGTATGAATGAAAGATCTGTGTAAACGGTAACTCTTCGACACCACGATCAAGTACCTCGACGGCACGAGCCGTATCCCCTTCAGCGACCAATTGCTTGGCAAGCCGGGCAAAAGCGGCACGCGACATCGACGCATTGTAATTCGTCTGTACGAAGAAATCGGCGTACACCCGTGGATCCTTAAGGTTTCCGTAACGGAATACCTTCATTAACTTATCATAAAGATATTCAGTATCAATACGTCCAACCTCTGTATACGATTTTGCAGGTGTTTTAATCGGTACCAAACGATACGCATAACCATCGAATTGCAAATAATCTCTCAATCCCAATGCAGCAATATTCTGCGTGTGAGTAAAATAGATCGGGCGTTTCCAGTCGAAGGTAGCCAACATATCGAGTTGCATCAACTCGCTTTTGTCAAGCGCCGACTTTTGAATATTGAGATAAATCGTATCTTCGATCAAATCCGCATCCTCAGGCCGGACAATACCGCTGGCAATAACATTTTCCTTATTGACCGGCAGAGCCAACTGCTTCGCAGGCAGGAAATCGACCGTTTTATCCCCCAACTGAGCCTGTGTACGAGGATCGTCGCTAGCAATAAAATCAATGGCCTTACGAATATCGACCGGTTTTTTGAAGAGGTCATTCACTACGACCAATTCATTCGTATTCACATATTTTGAACGCGGTAACGAAAAGGGGACCGGATCCGAATCATTTGCCTTGATTCTCATTTCATCGATATACCAGTCGGCACCCAAATAACTGTTATTCATCACACGCACATCAGTACGCACACCTTCCACCTCCTGATTATACCATAATGGGAATGTATCATTATCTCCATAATTTATAATAATGGAGTTCGGCAAAGTAGACTGCAAATAATTATACCCGGTATCCCGAGCGACATAGCGATGAGACCTGTCATGATCATCCCAGTTCTGAGCTGCGAGAATAATGGGCACACAACTGCATATGGCTGTAGCCACAACAGCAGCTCCTATACTCTCTTTTTTAAACAACTTAGCTATTCCTTGATATACCGCCATTACTCCGAATCCAATCCATATGCAGAACGCATAGAACGAACCAGCAAAAACATAATCCCGTTCCCGAGGTTCCGACGGCGTAGTATTGAAATAGAGAATCATCGCAATACCCATCATAAAGAAGAGCCACATCACCACGGCAAAGTTACGTTTATCACGATTGAGTTGAAAAATCAAGCCCGCAATACCGAGAATAAACGGCAAGAAATAATAGGTATTCCGACCTTTATTCGCGGCCATATCGGACGGGATATCATCCTGGGGCCCAAGATAGAGTTGATCGATAAATTTAATTCCCGACAACCAGTTACCACCCGTAATTTCCCCGGTTGATTGAACATCGCTCTGACGACCGACGAAGTTCCAAAGAAAATATCGCCAGTACATGAAATTAAGCTGGTAAGCAAAGAAATATCGCAAATTCTCACCGAAAGTAGGTACGGTAATTTTTTCACCGTTAAACGGTACTTGACGACCTTTCACATTACCCCAGCTTTGATAACCTTTGATATGTGCTTCGTTGTGAGAGTACATCCGAGGGAAGAAAAACTCGAAACCGGCAGGATATTCATACCCTGAAATAACAGAGCCTTTTTTATACTTACCATCATCCCCGAGGTAATAGACAGAAGATTCCTTGGTTGCAATTGCGGGCGAAGAATAAGCGGGTCCTTTCAACAAGGGACGATCACCATATTGGTCTCGGTTGAGCAACGACAGCAAAGCGTAGGGATTACTCGGATTGTTGCTGTTCATCGGCGGGTTCGCTGAAGCACGAATAATGACCGAGGCATAACTACCATACCCGAGCAAGATGACTGTCAGACATAACACAATGGTATTGGCTAAGACTTTACCACGCTTGTGGGTATAGTAAACCGCCCAGCCCAGTACGACAAACATAGCCAACACAAAGAAAGTAATTCCGCTGTTGACAGGCAAACCGAAACCGTTGACAAAAATACGGTCAAAGAATGCGCCGATAGCTACTGTATACGGCACAATAAATGAATTGACCACTGCAAGAATCAACACGGCAAGCGCCGTCGCCTTGATCACGCCCCACTTCGTAGTTTTCGGGTATTTTCTGAAATAATATATAAAGACGAGAGCAGGAATGGTCAACAAATTCAACAAGTGGATACCAATCGACAACCCCATCAAATAGGCGATCAACACCAACCAGCGATTCGCATGAGGTTCATCGGCCACATTTTCCCATTTGAGCATAGCCCAAAAAACGAGAGCCGTAAACATCGAAGACAAAGCATACACTTCACCTTCGACGGCAGAGAACCAAAATGTATCAGTAAAAGTGTAAGCGAGAGCCCCAATCAAACCAGCCCCGATTACCACCCAACTCTGGGGACGCGATAATTCAGTTTCACTTTTGCCGTAAGCTCTTCTGGCCAGGTGAGTAATACTCCAGAAGAGGAAAAGGATGGTGAACGCACTGGCGAGCGCCGACATGAGGTTGACCATCATGGCCACACGAGTCACATCAGGAGCAAACATCGAGAAGAAACGGGAAATCATCATGAAGAGGGGCGCTCCAGGAGGATGACCGACTTCAAGTTTATACGATGTGGCAATAAATTCGCTACAATCCCAAAAGCTGGCTGTAGGTTCGATCGTCATGCCGTAAACGACAGCGGAAATGGCAAAGACCAACCAACCGACGATCAGATTGTACTTTTTGAAATAATTCATCTTACGATAATCGCGTTAAGAGATGGAAATTTTTGCAAAATTAAAAAAATAACGCAGTAAAGCGGTATTTATTCCCATTCTTCAGCAGAATGTTGTAATTTTACTGCGATCAAGCCAGATTGGCAAAACCGCATTTTCTATTCAAATCCGTTCTCCTATGCGATACCAAAGATTATACCTGATTCTATTCATAACAATGCTTTTAACCCTGTCAGGGTGTTCATCCTCCATATTGTCCCCTCAATCCTCTCCATATAATGGTCAGAGTGCTTTCATGGGAGATAAAGTACGCCCGGGTCTGACCCGTAAAGAATTCATATCGCTCAACGGTCAACCATATAAAACCTCGTTTACGTTCGAGGACGGCATTATGCGAGAAACCCTCTTTTATAAAGAACGACTGGGCACATGGTACATACTCAACATGGCCTTTTATTTTGTAAACGACAAATTGGTAGCTCAGAAGCAACTTGGCGAAGAATTGCTTTACAACGACTGCAATCACAATAATAACAACACGAAATCCAATTAATCAAAGAACACGATCACCATGGAATCGAAACTTACAATTTACAATACGCTCTCCCGGACCAAAGAAGAATTCGTCCCTTACAATCCTCCTCACGTGGGTTTGTACGTATGCGGGCCGACCGTATATGGGGATCCGCATTTGGGCCATGCCCGTCCGGCCATTACGTTCGACCTACTGTATCGTTATCTGACCAGCCTTGGATACAAAGTGCGCTATGTACGTAATATCACGGACGTAGGCCATCTCGAGAATGACGCCGACGAAGGGGAAGACAAAATCAGCAAAAAAGCCCGTCTCGAACAACTCGAGCCGATGGAGGTCGCTCATTATTATACCGAACGCTATCGTCATGCGATGGAACAGCTCGGCGTACTGTCGCCGAGTATCGAGCCTCAGGCCTCGGGTCATATCATCGAACAGATCGAACTGGTCAAAAAAATTCTTGACCATGGTTTTGCCTACGAGAGTAATGGTTCGGTCTATTTCGACGTGGAGGCATACAATGCAAAATATCATTATGGGAAACTCTCAGGTCGTGTCCTAGACGAGATGTTGGCATGCACACGGGATCTCGACGGACAGGGAGACAAACACAGCGCCTGCGATTTTGCATTATGGAAAAAAGCATCCCCAGAACATATTATGCGTTGGCCATCACCCTGGAGTGACGGCTTCCCAGGCTGGCACCTCGAGTGCTCAGCCATGAGTACAAAATACTTAGGGGAACGCTTCGATATTCACGGTGGCGGCATGGACCTGATGTTCCCGCACCACGAATGCGAAATTGCACAAAGTACTGCCGCCTGCGGACACGATGCAGCTCATTATTGGATGCATAACAACATGATCACGATCAACGGCCAAAAGATGGGCAAATCGCTGGGTAATTTCATTACACTCGAAGAGATGTTCACCGGCCGGCACAAACTTTTGGAACAGGCCTATTCTCCGATGACGATCCGTTTCTTCATTCTGCAGGCCCACTACCGCAGTACGCTTGATTTTTCGAACGAGGCACTTCAAGCCGCAGAAAAGGGACTCGATCGGTTGATGAAAGCCGTAGCAACCCTCGACAAGATCAAACCCTCCAATCAGTCCACCGTCGACATTTCCGATCTGACGCGCCGCTACACCGAGGCGATGAATGACGATCTGAACTCGCCGATCGTAATTTCCGTATTGTTCGACTGGGTTAAGCATATCAACCAACTCTACGACGGTCAGCAACAAATTACGAAAGAGGATCTTCATACATTACGGCAACAAATTCACACGATCGTATTCGACGTATTGGGCTTACGCGATGAACGAGCTGCAGACGAATCCGACATGATTGGACCGTTAGTCAACATGCTACTTGAGATTCGTCAACAAGCAAAGGCAAATAAAGACTGGGCGACATCGGACCAAATTCGTGACAAGTTGACCGCGATCGGTATCCGGGTCAAAGACCGTAAAGACGGAGCCGATTGGGAGATCGAATAATTGGAATACAAACATTCTCACGCTCAATTATTCAAAAAAGCGATCTGATTACACACCCAAAACTGTTCAATATGAATCCATGTCACAAATCGGCAAAAACTTGTTGGGCACAAAAAGCCTTTCTCACCCTGCTTGTTTTTTCATGTATTGCATGTAGTGACCAGGGACAGAGCACTTATCCCGATTGGGCATGGATCGGCTTCCAACGGCCAGCATCCAATCCCGTAATTACCCCATCACCGGATTCAAAATTTTTTTGTCCCCTAACAGGGGATTCCGTAGCGTGGGAATCGAGCGATACATTCAACCCGGCTGCAGCCATCCGAGATGGGAAGATCATATTGCTATACCGCGCAGAAGACCATTCGGGCGAAGGCATCGGCAATCGCACCTCACGCCTTGGCTATGCGTGGTCTGAAGATGGAGTCTATTTCCATAGAGAACATACCCCTGTACTTTATCCAGACAACGATGACCAACGTAGCAACGAATGGCCAGGCGGATGCGAGGATCCTCGGATCGCAGTAACAGAAGACGGGACCTACGTGATGTGTTACACTCAATGGAACCGGATCATGCCACGACTTGCTATTGCCACCTCCCGAGATCTGAAACATTGGGAAAAACATGGGTTGGCTTTTGGAGCGGCATATGACGGTCGATTCGCTGAGGATTTCTCGAAATCCGCATCGATCGTCACCCGCATGCAAGGGGATCGCCAGGTAATCGCTAAAATCGACGGCAAATATTGGATGTACTGGGGCGAACGTTTTGTCAATGTAGCGACCTCCGAGGACCTCGTCCATTGGACACCTCTACTAGACGAAACCGGAGAATTACTCAATGTAATGCAGCCTCGTCCGGGATATTTCGACAGTGAATTAACAGAATGCGGGCCACCAGCAATCCTTACGGAACAGGGAATCCTCCTATTCTATAATGGCAAAAATGCAGAAGGAGAAAAGGGAGATACACGATACACTGCGAATGCTTACTGCGCTGGCCAGGCATTATTCGACGCACAAGATCCTACCCGACTGATAGATCGCCTCGACACCCCCTTCTTGATTCCCGAAGCACCCTTCGAAAAAAGCGGACAATACCCCGACGGGACGGTCTTTATCGAAGGATTGGTCTTCCACAATGGGAAATGGCATCTCTACTACGGGTGTGCCGACTCGAAAGTAGGCGTAGCGATTCTCGACACCCGACACTAACTTTTATTGCACCATAATCAAAACACCCCTATTTACGAGGCACCAACCCACAGTTGGAGTTCACAGAATCGGCCGATTGAGTTTTTTTGCGATCGAGATACGTTCCCGATTGAGTGCAGAAATCTGCGTGGTGAGTGCCAAAATTTGCTCATCACTCAAGCCCTCTTTTCCAAGTTGTTGCTGTAGTTCCGCAATAATCTGTTCGATTGCTTTCGATTTATAAAGGATAATGGCCCTCGGGAGTGCCTCAGACAAGAGATCTGTTTCACTTTCGACATTAATATCGTGCTTTTTCCATAATTTACTCGGCACATAATTATCGTCGCTGGTCAAAATATCGACAACCGCGTTACAGACCTCAGGATCAGGCATATTAATAAACCGGTGAATATCGATCACTTCCCCCCGATTAAACGCAGCCTCATACTCGTCATAAATCGATTTGTAAGCAGGGGTCCTGAACGCCAACCCATTATTGGACAATTCAGAGATAATTACCTCTGCCACATTGAGAGCAACCATCTCCTTACCTTCTTTGTACTCAAAATCTTGATCTCCGTACTTCAGCAGATATTTTGTCAATTCACGCTCAAGTCGCTCGCTACTACTGCCGATATGGCCAGGAGTCAGAACTGCTCGTTGTAAACTTTCAGCAGAGACCGACTGATGTTTCTCATATCGGCGAATAAACTCTCCCGCTTCTTTATCAGGATGATGCGACATGCGTTTACGTGCGACCTCACGCGTCAAAATCTGCGCATCTGTATCCGTGGTTCGCGCACACTCTTTGATGTAGACTGAACGGGTAATTGGATCAGGAATCTCCGCAATCGATTCTACAATATCGGTAATCAACGCCGCGCGTTTAATCGGATCGCGTTCAGCATCAGCAAGCAATATACGGGTCTTGAAAGCGATAAAATCCTCTTCATGTTCACGAATATAGGTTTGCACCTCCAAGGCACTGTGCGAACGGGCAAACGAATCGGGGTCCTCGCCCTCGGGCATCAATACCACCCGCACATTAAGACCTGCCCGCAAGATCATGTCAATACCGCGCAGAGAGGCCTTGATACCGGCACTGTCCCCATCGTAGATCACCGTCACGTTTTTGGTAAAACGGCTGATCAACCGGATCTGACCTTCCGTAAGCGAGGTACCCGAAGAGGCGACAACATTCTCGACACCACTCTGATGCATCGAGATCACATCGGTATATCCCTCAACGAGGATGCAATAATCATTTTGCGTGATAGCCTTCTTGGCGAAATAGATCCCATATAGGACATCGCTTTTATGGTATATTTCGGACTCAGGCGAATTGAGATATTTGGCGACATTTTTATCTTTACGGAGCGTACGCCCGCCGAAAGCGATCACCCGTCCACTAACGCTGTGGATAGGGAAAATCACTCGTTCAGAAAAACGATCATAATATCCTCCTGTTTCACGTTTGATCGTAAGGCCTGTTCCAACCAGAAAATCTTCTTTGTACCCTGCGGCTAATGCTTTTCTTGAAAAGGCATCGGACGGTTTAGGGCAGAAACCAAGTCCGAACTTACGGATCGTAGCATCCGAGAACCCCCTTTCCCTGAAGTACCCGATCCCAACATTCATTCCTTCCTGCGTATTATACAAAGCATCGACAAAGTAATCGGCAGCGAACGAGGTCACAACCATCATACTCTCACGATCATCGTTGTGCTTTATCTCTTCCGGAGTGAGTTCATGTTCCTGAACTTCGATATTGTATTTTTTTGCGACGTACTTGAGTGCTTCGACGTAACTCATATTCTCATGCTCCATGACAAAAGTCACGGCATTACCACCTTTCCCACAGCCGAAACATTTGAATAAACCTTTGGAGGGCGAGACGATAAACGACGGTGTTTTCTCGTTGTGAAACGGACAACACGCCTGATAATTCACCCCCTTTTTCTTCAGCGTAACGAAATCGCTTACCACCTCAACGATGTTAGCTGCGGCAAAAATACGGTCTATGGTAGCACGATCGATCATACGATTAAGCAATAAATGCGGGATGTAAAAGTACGAAAAAAACCGATGTCGTGCACTTTTCGCACCACCCGTAAACTTATCGACAACTACTTCTCTTAATCCACAAGATTATAATTCTGTAAAACAATACCCCCTTCTAAAAATTTATATTTTTGCAGACACAAACGTAGATATGGATCGTTTTGCAGCCATAGATTTTGAGACCGCGAATGGTAAGCGCACCAGTGTATGCAGTGTAGGCGTAGTCATTGTAGACCATGGGACTATCATAGACCGTATCCACTCTTTAATCCGTCCGCGGCCCAACTATTACACGGATTGGACAACTCGGATCCATGGCATGACCTATGAAGATACTGCACATGCACCCGACTTTCCAGAAGTTTGGGCCGACATTGCTCCCCGCATTGCAGAGCTACCATTGGTTGCACACAACAGCCCATTCGACGAAGGATGCCTCCGCGCGGTACACGAACTTTACGGTATACCATATCCCGAATACCGTTTTCTATGCACATGCCGGACAGCACGTCGACTCATACCAGGTTTACCCAATTATCAACTTCAGACAGTAGCTGCATATTGTGGTTACGATTTGACTCGCCACCACCACGCGTTGGCCGACGCCGAAGCGTGTGCCCACATCGCCTTATATCTTTTATAAGGAGGAAGCATAAGCCACGCTGTCTCCTTCTTCCAGCTTATATCACCGTGCAAATCGGTAGAATGTACTAAGAGGTAATGATTTTCCGCTACGGTCAGAGAAATAGAGTTCCCCCATCTGACCTTCGTCACATCTACCAAAGAATTGGTCGGCGATACCCCGCGCCAACAAGGCGGAAAAACCCATAGAATAGAGGTTAAACACCAGAAATCCATGCCCAGGGACTAACAATTGAGCACATGTCTCCAGCAATTCATCGATTTGTTGTTCGAGAATCCATCGTTCTCCGGCAGGGCCACGCCCATACGCGGGAGGATCCAAAATAATCCCTTCATACCGCCGTTCACGTTTCACCTCGCGCTTTACGAACTTCAAGGCATCGTCGACAATCCACCGTACTCCATTGAGGCCACTGGCCTCCATATTTTCCCGGGCCCAACTGACAACCTGTTTGACAGAATCGACGTGAGTTACAGCAGCTCCGGCCGCGGCTGCCGCCAAAGTAGCCCCTCCAGTATATGCGAACAAATTGAGCACGCGGGCCCCTTGTCCTATTTCAGACACTCTATCATAAATATATTCCCAGTTGGCAGCCTGCTCTGGAAATACACCGACATGCTTGAACGAAGTAAGCCCCAATCGCATACGTAAGCACATCTTGCGATACTTATATTCGATCCACCACTGCTCAGGCGTACCCGGGCGCAATTGCCATTTACCCCGTTCCTCATTACGAGCATCCCGCCGAAACGTAGCATTAGCCAATCTTTTCCATTCCGTTTCTGTGAGACTTTTAGGCCAAATAGCCTGCGGTTCGGGTCTTGCGGTAATCAAACGACCAAACCGCTCAAGTTTAGCAAAATCCCCACTATCGATTAACTCATAATCAGCCCAATGACCCGGAGTCAAGAGTTCAATATTTTGCATGGCGTCATTTTTCAAAATTGCGTCGTCCACGGAAGATGACACTCATTTCACATTTTTCACAATCAAAGCAGAGATCATACAGATAGTCTCCATGCACAATTCTTAGGTCCCCACGCAATGAGGGCTTTTCGCGCAAACATTGGCCGAGTTCACGTCGCAGGCAATAGCTCATGGTCATCACCGTACACCCAGTAAGATCATCCGATCGATCCGGAGCTGTTTCAAATGTACCGACACCATGATCGCGATAAAACGCTTCAGCCATACTATTTGTAACGTTCAATGTCGCTGCAACATGATTGCACGGATAACGTGCCTCTAATTGCTCTCGGAAAGGCAAATGTTTTCTGCGCATATGCCAGTCCAATCGAGCTTTTAGTAATCGATTTAGCAGATCTCGTCTGGCCTCATTCACAGCGGCAACCGACACAAATGGTACAGAATCACCAACGACATTCAACGTATCGATCGTAAAGATCGTATCACCTGTTTTGCACAATTGGCGTCGCATTGTTTCGAGCATACGCTCAGGTTTCCCTGCCCGTTCAAATTGCCCCTTCAACGACACTTCAGCTCGACAGCCGTCACTATCCACCACACAAAGGTCAAAGCCATCCTCTTGCAAAACCAACTCTCCGTTCACCATGATTTTACGGACTGTACGACTACGGTCTAACAATGTAGCAAAAGTATGATCGTAATTACGATAGAGTAATGTCCCTGGTCGAATGCCATCCAATCGATTAGGCCATACACTTTTTCCCTCAGCACGATTGACATTCGTACCGGTCCACTTACCCTCAGGAGTCAGAAAACAAAGGCCGTCACCATTATGAAGAACATTTGAAGTATCCAAGGTAAAATGATCACGATTCACCGTTCCTACTTTCCCTACATAGGATCCAATAGCTTTAGGAGTATCAAATGAAGCGACCCCGGGTTGCTTTCCATCAAGGAAATAATGAGTGAACCCGCGCGTAAAGCTTTTTTCCGGGCAAGGTTCAAAATCAAAAGTCGAGACTCCGGACGAACTTCGGACTAAATTGGGACGTTCAGCAATCACCTGATCCAGTGCACGTCGATACGCCGCTGTAATATTTTTTACATACCCAATCTCTTTAAGACGCCCCTCGATTTTAAACGAACAGATACCTGTGTCAGCTAATACCCCAAGTCGGTCAATCAACGACAAATCGCGGACCGAAAGCAGATGTTTGCCCACCATTAACGGACGCATCGAATGATCGAGCAAATCATACGGCAACCGACAAGCTTGAATACACGCGCCACGATTTCCACTGCGTTCGCTCATTGCACGACTCATATAACAATGTCCACTATATGCCACACAGATGGCACCATGTACGAACATTTCGAGTTCCGCACGGGTTGAAGCCCGAATGGATCGTATTTGTTCGAGCGTCAAACCACGTTCTAGAATCACCCGAGCAAATCCAGCCTCGGCCCAAAAGCGCACCTCATCGGGTGTAATATTACAAGTCTGTGTCGAAGCGTGAAGTTCTATCGGTAAGTTCATTCGTGCATAGGCCATATCTTGTACGATCAGTGCATCTGCTCCGCATTCACACATCGTACGGGCAACACGTTCAGCCTCCTCCAGTTCATTCTCATATATCAACGTATTGAGCGCCACATACACACGAACGCCATACGCATGAGCATATTGGACCATCGCGGCAATCACATCGGGCGAATTGACAGCCGCCTGGCGTGCCCCGAAACGTGGGCCTCCGATATAGAGGGCATCGGCCCCGAAATCTACAGCTGCCTTACCACACGCGTAATCACGGGCAGGAGCAAGTAATTCGAGCGTCTTATGATCAAAGATTGCCATAGAACAAAGATAGTGTTTTTAACAAAACAGCCGAACAGACAATACTCAATACGCGTCCACGTGATTCCGTCACTCTCAATATGAACAAATCGATCAAACTATTCCACATCAACTACAACTACTCAGATCACACTTTAACTCTTCCCCTTTCCATCCGTATAAGCAACATATAGAACACATCCATTCCCCCAATCGACAACAAGCAGGCCATTAAACGAGAGTTCCGAAATCACTTAAAAGCACTGCCCAGCGAAAC
>CASDSC010000099.1 GCA_949283215.1 uncultured Alistipes sp.
CTCAAAGCCTTGATCGTCTTGACATCCTGGATATTCGGCTATTACGGAATCAAACACCTGCCGATCACAATCGTCGGTCCGATCAATGCAACACGGCCCGTAATGGTTTTGGTCGGGGCCATGATCGTATTCGGGGAACGGCTCAACCTCTACCAATGGATCGGGGTCGCCCTCGCCGTGACCTCGTTTTTTATGCTCAGCCGTTCCGGTAAGCGTGAAGGAATCGATTTCAGTCACAACAAGTGGATCGTGTGTGTGGTCGCCGCGGCCCTGTTCGGCGCCATCAGCGGACTCTATGACAAATACCTGATGGGGCGTTTCGAACCGATGTTCGTGCAGGCTTGGTTTAACCTCTATCAGTGCGTGATCATGGGCGCTATCCTCTGGGCTCTCTGGTGGCCCAAAAGAAGAGAAGGCTCCCCCTTCAAATGGCGGTGGACTATCGTGATGATCTCCATTTTTCTCGCTGCTGCCGATTTCGCCTATTTCTATGCACTGTCCTTCGACGAGGCGATGATCTCGATCGTCTCGATGATTCGCCGCGGTAGCGTGATCGTTTCGTTCGGGTGCGGGGCCCTCCTGTTTCATGAGAAAAACCTCCGAAGCAAGGCCATTGACCTGTTGCTCGTATTGATCGGAATGGTCTTCCTCTTCCTCGGATCGCGTTGATTGTGTAATATCCGCCGGTGTCGATCTCTCGGTGAGGAGACATCGGCGTCGGCTATCCTCAAAGCGTGAATTCAAATGGCTGCGAACAGAGCGTTTCCCCGTCGTGGGAGGTGACGGTGATGTCGACACGCAGTGTCTGCCCGGGCTTCGCTTTATCGTACGTGAGGGTGAATTCGCCGCTCTCGCCGGGCGCAACGTCCGTCGGTATCGTCCCCGAGGCGCGCAGTCGTTTCCCCATGTGGATCTCATACTTCACCGTGAGGGCGGCAGAACCGGTGAAATCGTAATGGTTGTCGAGCCGGAAACGACCTTGACGCGCGTCGATGGCCGTAACTGTCACAGGTCGGTAGGCGGCAACCGCTGCCGGGTCGCTGGCCTCGAGCGTGGGGCGTGAGGATACATCGGTCGTATCACCCTGGATCATGTCGGTATTCCACTGCCGGCCCGCTTCAAGATAGACCACCGGACGTTCCGTCTCGATCTCTTTCAGACGCAGGTAGGCTTCGTACATATTGTATCCGTTCCCTGCCTGTCCGCCTATTGAAAAGGCTACCACCGACGGGTGATTTTTCGAAGTATAGTACATGTTCAGTACCCGGTCGATATGGGCCGATTCCCACGCCGGATCGTTAGCCGGACTCCCACCCACCTGGGGTGAATCCCCTGAAAGATGCGAATCTAGGTTCGCCTGGTTACACAGGTAGATACCCAACTCGTCGCACAGGTCATAGAACCGACGCCCGTGCGGGTAATCCTGGATCACCAGCATATTGATTTTTTCCTTGCGGAACGCTTCCAGATCACTCCGCCAGCGCGAGGTATCGTCACCCGGCGCGTATTCCGCTACCCGGAGCGGCGTTTTCCCTCCGTTGATCCGCAAACCCCCTGGCTCGGCGCTTACCGTCCGGAATCCCACACGAAAGGCTGCATATTCGGTGTAGCGTCCTTCGTGTTGGAGTTTTACGATCACCGTATACAGGGCCGGGTCCTCGTGGCTCCATTTGCGGATGTTCGGTACGTTGTGGAAAAAGTAGATCGGAACCTCTTCCCGCATGTCAACCCCTGCATCGCGACGGAACGTGGTGATCGTTTGTCCGTCGGGATCGAGCAACTCGAAATGAACAACTACGTCGCGTGGATTGAGCAGGTGGGTCTTGAGCTGTACGCCAAAATTGAGAAGCCCGGAGGTCCCGGTAGGATCGAAGCCTGTCGTGATCACGTAGTCGCGAATCCGTACGCGCGGTTGTGCCACAATGTACAAATCGCCTGCAAGGCGTGTCCCGGAACCTGATAATGCGTTTTCGAGCGCCGAAGCATCGGGCTCGCTGTATGCTACGACCGAAAGCGTGTTGCGTCCCTCTTCGACCAATCGGGTGATGTCAAACTCCGCCGGGCACTTGGAATCTTCGCTATACCCGGCAAAGCGGCCGTTAATGAATACGTAATATGCCCCTCGCACTTCCCCTAAGTGAACGAAGATCTGGCGCCCGTCCCACACGAACGGCATCTTGAACTCGCGGCTGTAAATGGCCATCGGGGCCGATAACGAGCCGCTTTGAGGCAGATCGATTCCTTTCCATGCGCTCGGTTCCGCCTGTGGGGTAAGCATCGATGTGTCCGGCTCGCTGGCGCTCTCGAACGTGCGGACTTGCCACGTCCCCTGTAACTGTTGAAAGTAAGAGGAGGACGTGTAGTCGTCTGCAAGCGCTTTGTCCCGAGAATCGTAGATCATGAACTCGGTCCGTGGCGGCTCGCGGTTGATCTGTGTCGTCGCCGGATCGGCCCAGGCCGGTATCTCCGGCATGACCGGTCCTGTCGGCCCGTCAATATCGAGATAATCCTGCGCTGCAAGTGGTTGCATTGAACAGAACAATATACCAATGAGAAGGAGCAGTCGTTGATTCATGGGATCATAAGATTTTATATGCCGTGATGGGGAATACCGTTTTTCATAATGGCGAGGTGCTCATAGATCGGATGGTGCGAATGGAGCGTCCTATCGGTAATTTGGCGATCAGTGATATACCTCGGAAAAACGGCATTTCTCACAAAGCAAATATATAATTATTCCGTCAAAAAATGTTGTGATGGCGGTCAAAAAGGTGTGGGTGACGTAGAATGCTCGGATCCGTGTAAAAGGTGCCGAATGAGAGTTGCCGTATAGTGTATGTGTCGTGTAAGATACCTGATTTTGTAGTACATGTCCCCATATCCAGGTGAGCATTCTGCATAGGGGATGGTTGTTCCGGATGTGGCCTACGCGTTGAAGGGGGCGGAAACGGGTGGGTAGAAAAGTATATTACTGGTCAGTGTGTGTGGCGGGCGAGGTGAACAAATGCAAGGCCGAGGTGCTGGGAAGTCGGTCCATTGCCAGATAACCTCCTGTGGCACTCAGTTGGTAGCATCGGTGCGTCAATCCGTTGGTGATCCACAGGTACGGGGCTTGTAGAATGCTGTTGTAGCGTACCGCTTGCGACAACACGGCGTCATCCAATGCAACCGTCGGCGCTTTGCACTCTATGACCATCCGCGGTTGGCCGTCCCGGCTGCATACCACAACGTCGGCTCGCTGTGGCTGGTTGTTCATCGATACAGGATATTCGCAGCGAATCATGACTCCAGGAATTGAAAGACCCTCGGTTAAGTAACGCAGTACATGCACGCGTACCCACTCTTCGGGTGTCATGACGAACCAGCGTTTTCGAACGGGATCCCATATCCGTTTACTCCCAGCGACTTCCGTGACCCGAAAACGGTAGTAAGGAAAATTTAACGCGCTAAATCGCTCCATTTCTCAAAAAAAGTCGTTAACTTTCACCCAATTTGTTTGATTTTAAAACGATCGCGGTCTGTTTTGATTAAAATAAAACATCAACCGCATAAAAATATGAAAAATCCACAATGGACGCAAACAAAAAAAACAAAGTTGAAGAAGCTCTGCGTTATCACGCTGAGGGACGTCCCGGTAAAATCGAGGTGATCCCGACAAAACCCTACAGTACCCAGAACGATTTGGCATTGGCTTATTCTCCGGGAGTCGCACAACCTTGTCTGGCAATCGAAAAAAATCCCGAAGACGCCTATAAATATACCGCAAAAGGTAATCTCGTCGCGGTGATATCGAATGGTACAGCCGTGCTCGGACTGGGTAATATCGGCGCTTTGGCCGGAAAACCGGTAATGGAAGGTAAAGGTTTGTTGTTCAAAACGTTTGCCGATATTGACGTCTTCGATATCGAGGTCGGTACTACCAATGTAGATGAGTTTATCGAAACCGTGAAAAATATTGCGCCTACATTCGGGGGTATTAACCTCGAAGATATCAAGGCTCCCGAATGTTTCGAAATTGAGGAACGCCTCAAGAAAGAGCTTTCGATCCCTGTGATGCATGACGACCAACACGGTACAGCCATCATTTCGTCCGCAGCCCTCCTAAATGC
>CASDSC010000100.1 GCA_949283215.1 uncultured Alistipes sp.
AATGTCGAAAAAATCAGTAGCTATGACGATGGCCGATCCTGGAGTGAACCCCAGATCCTGTTCCGTGCACATACATCTTATAATGAGAACGGTGATTCGGTCCGGGTCAATACGACAAATGCCGAAATATATCAATTGAATAACGGTGTTTTGATCGCGGGATGTAATTATCGCCCGGCTCAACCCGATATTGCCCCCTATGCGATTGCTGTCTCGTTGAGCTCAGATATGGGGGAAACATGGAGTGAACCTCGTGTCTTGTATGAGGCGGGAACCAATTTCAGTGACGGTTGTTGGGAACCCGCTTTTTTACAACTGCCTTCGGGTGAACTCCAGGTTTATTTTGCAAACGAAGGGCCTTACACGACCAATGCGGATCAGGAAATTTCGGTGATTACATCGTCCGATGGAGGTGAAACGTGGTCTGCCCCGCGTATGGTCTGCTTCAGAGAGGGACACCGGGACGGGATGCCTGTACCACAGGTGATTGGGGAGGAGATCGTCCTCTCGATTGAAGACAATCGAGACGGTGAGTTGCAGCCCTATATTTTACGTACTCCCTTGGTGGATAACTGGAAATCGCCGGTTCTGGGCGATGGCCCGCAACGAGAACCTGCCCATCTACACCCTTTGTCCGCTGATATTTATGCAGGAGCGCCCTATACGTTAATTTTGCCTTCCGGGGAAACCCTGATTTCGTATCAGACCACTGAAGGACGACGTCCGCAATGGGAATTGTCTACATTGGAAGTAGCGGTTGGGGATTCGACAATGCGCCATTTTACGCGGGCGACCAGACCGTTTGATGTGCCGACCGACCGTAGCGCCTTGTGGAATTCTTTGGCGTTGTGGAATCCCAATACCGTCGTGGCCGTAGCAACGACCGGATTCCGGGAGCCACATGGAATCTGGATGATTAAGGGGCATGTATTGCCTGCACGGATGTCTGCCAATCAGGAGAAGGTACGTGTTGACGGTTATGTTACACCCCGGGAGTGGGGACAGGAATTACCGATTCTGATTGGATCCAAAGGCCCGACGCAGGCCCGAGCCGCTGTCGGTACAAAAGGTAGGATACTCTATTTTGGTGCGATCGTTTTCGGGAACGGTTGTCCGTTGTCTGAGGATGGCTTGACGTTTTATCTCGCAGCCGAAAACGATCCGAATGGTGACCGTAAGATGCCGGCTCTACGTGTGTGGTGCCCGACGGAAGGTGAACCTCGGCTGTCGAAACTGGAAAAAGGACAATGGGTGGATCTCGACATGGGGAATGTCCGTGTCGCCTGTAACGTTGATCCTGAGGGACGAGGATATGGCGTAGAATGTGGGATCCCGTTCGATCTGATTGGGGTGCATGAAGGGAATACGCTTGTCCGGGTCGGGTTGGGCTTGTCGGCGATATCTGAAGCGAATGAGCAATATGAGGAGTTGTTGGTCAATACGATTGCCGATAATCCGGATACATGGTATCCTGTCGAGTTGCAATAATATTTAAAATACAATACAATGAAACGAATTTTTTTGACAGTTCTTATGGCCGGTTGTATGCTGGCCGGAGAAGCGGCAGTCCGTTTGCCGGCGGTCATCGGGAGCGGTATGGTGCTTCAACAACAATCCGATGCAGCCATTTGGGGTAAGGCTGCCCCCGGGCGTAAAGTGACGGTTACTCCTTCCTGGAACCGTCAAAAATATACGGCCATAGCTGCTCCGGACAGTAGTTGGATGGTGCGTGTGGCGACGCCTGAAGCCGGTGGCCCTTATGAGATCTCCATAAATGACGGTGACAAAGTGACACTCGAGAATGTGTTGATCGGTGAGGTGTGGATCTGTTCGGGGCAGTCCAATATGGAGATGCCGGTGCAGGGGTTCTGGTGCGAACCGGTCAATCAATCGCTCGAAACGTTGATGGAGGCCGGCTCTTTGGATAAGTTGCGATTGTTTACCGTCGATCGTGTCCCTTCGCCCGAGCCCCGTTATGACTGTCAGGGTAATTGGCAGGTTTCTTCCTCGGCGGCTGCTGCGAATTTCAGCGCAACGGCTTATTTCTTCGGCAAGAATCTGTTAGAATCTCTCGATGTGCCGATCGGATTGATCTCGACCTGCCGGGGCGCTACGCGCATCGAAACCTGGATGGATGTGCCTACTGCGACCAAAGTCGATCCGAATGTGTTGCAAAGCGATGCATCGCAGGATGCGTTTAATAAGACGGCTGCATTATACAATGGCATGATCGTGCCGATTTTGCCTTTTACCGCACGGGGATTTATCTGGTATCAAGGCGAGGCCAACCTTTATAACTACTGGCGCTATGCCGACAATATGGCGGCTATGGTCGATTTGTGGCGAACTCAATGGGGTAATGCCCAAATGCCCTTTTATTATGTCCAGCTGGCTCCCTTCGGATATGACGATCCGCGCGGTATCGCCTTGCCGTTGACCGTGGAACAGCAGGTGCGTGCCCTGGATATGATTCCGAATTCGGGTATGGCGGCCTCAACCGATATCGGGGCCTCACAGACGATCCATCCCCCGTTTAAACCGGTCGTAGGACAGCGGTTGGCTGCATTGGCGCTTGCCAAAACGTATGGAATGGAAGGATTCCCGTCTGCACCGCACCGGTTTAAATCTGCAAAATTCGAAGAAGGGAAGGCGGTCGTTGAATTGGTGGGTGAGTCTATG
>CASDSC010000101.1 GCA_949283215.1 uncultured Alistipes sp.
CAAACCGCGCCATCTGAGGCGGTCAAACACTGTTGTCCAAACAAATTAAATCCCTGCCAATCTATCTGATTAACAGGGATTTAATAATTATTCCGCGCTTAAAAACGCATTAATACTCTTCCTCGTTGAAGAAAAAGTCGTCTTTGCTGGGGTAGTCAGGCCATACGTCTTCGATAGTTTCGTAGACTTCGCCTTCGTCTTCTATTTCTGATAAATTTTCAATTACCTCGAGCGGGGCTCCGGAACGAACTGCATAATCAATCAATTCGTCTTTCGTGGCGGGCCAAGGTGCGTCCTCGAGCTTGGAGGCTAACTCTAATGTCCAGTACATATGTTTCTCGGTTTGTTATTGAATCAATGAACGGATAAATGGTGCAAAAAGTTGCTCTCGGATTTGCAAAAATAGAAAAAAAATTATTTTTCGGGTATCCACAAGATTTCTTTTACATGAAATTCTTCACTCAGTTTGCGGCCGAGGATGTATAGATAGTCCGATAATCTATTTATATATCTTATAATGAGTGGGTTGGTGTTGTTTTCGTTGTTGGCTGACAGAATCCTGCGTTCGGCACGCCGGCATACTGTGCGGCATATGTGTGCTACGGATACAAGCGGATGCCCGCCGGGGATCGTAAATTTATCGATCGGAGTGAGTGTCGCATTGATTGCGTCGATCCGTGTTTCGAGAAAAGATATAGCCTCAGGATGGAGTGCAGGCATTTTTTTCGTGACACTGGGTTCTGCTGCCAACAGTGCCGCTATAGTCATCAAATCACGTAATATTTGCATCAGGTCCTCGCTGTATGTACAGAGATCGGCTCTCTCTCGGTCCATCGAATCTCGCAAATAGGCAATTTGTGCAGTCAATTCATCGACAGTACCATAGGCTTCGATCCGTGCATCGGTCTTGGAAACACGTGTTCCCCCAACTAATGATGTGGTCCCCTGATCTCCAGTTTTAGTATATATTTTCATGGCCTTGCGGTGTTATAATTTATAATGTTGTTTCTGTAGCTTTCTGTTGAAAATGAAAAACATAAAACTGCCTTTGTCTACGCTTACGCAATCGGCCGTATGGATGATCCGTTGACAGGCTCGGTATCGGGCCCGGCTGTATCGGGGTGCGAGTACATAAAGTATGCATTCGCTTTGTCCGATTGGGGCCAATATCCTTTGCAGATCATCGAGTTTTGCCGATGACAATATGATATACGTAGTATGGGGTAGTATAGTTTCGATCTGTTCATTATTGTTGAGAATGACCGTGTGCGTATACTTGCAATAACTGTGCAGATTTTGTATGTAGGTGGCCGTACGACGTCCTACCTGAAATCGGCGTAAATTTGTGTAAAGCGTTGTGGCTTGTTGAAGTCTGGGGTGTTTCATCAGTACGTTGCGGACCATGGCGTACATGTAGGGGGAGTGGATCCCATGGCCGCGGAAATGACGGATATGGCCCAGTGACCCGATGCGAAGCATGTATCGCACGAGGCGATTCTTGAGATTGAATGAGCGTGGCATAGGTTGTCATTTTGGGGCCGATCGGCCGAGAAGTTGTCCTGCAAGGTGACCTGTCGAAAAGGCGATCTGTAAATTGAACCCTCCGGTATCTGCATCAATGTCGAGTACCTCGCCGGCGAAATACAAACCCTCGACATGGCGCGATTGTAGGGTTTGGGAATCGATTTCTCCGACGCGAACACCTCCTGCTGTGACGATCGCTTCCTCGAAAGGCCGATAATCGGTGATCGCCAACGTGAATTGTTTGAGTGCACGGACTAAACTTTCTTTGTCGCGCGGGGTCAGGTTACAGGTGGCTGTCTTGGGTGAAATCGGTAATTGACGGCAGAGCGGTTTGATTAGCTGGCGGGGCATTATTTTGCGTAGCAGATCGCTTAAGGGTGCATGACGGTCTAATTGTGCAGCCTCTCGGTCCAAGCGGTTGGTCACCTGTTCTGTTGTAAGGGCCGGCTTGAGGTCGATGACTATTGCAACGTCGGCTCCGGCAATCAGTCCGTCGACGGCTTTGCGGCTTAAGCGCAATACGATAGCCCCTTCAAGTCCGCGTGAGGTAAATTCCATCTCGCCGAACTCTTCTGCGCAGGAACGTCCGTCGATAAATAAACGGGCACTTACATTTCGTAGTTGTAAACCGATCAGCGGGGCAAGTTCTGCTGCATCGCATTCGAGCGGGACAAGCGAAGGACGGACCGGTTCGATGGTGTGCCCGAGGTCGTGTGCCATCAGGTAACCGTCGCCTGTCGATCCGGTGGCAGGGTAGGAGAGACCTCCCGTTGCAATGATGACGTAACGTGGGGTATGCGTGTGGGAGCGGCCTTCATGGTCGACAAGCGTTACCGTGTCTATTTGCCCTTGGCGTGCGGTAATGGATTGTACTGAGGTGTGGCAGGCGATCTCTGCACCCCCACTGCGGGCCCATTCAACCAGGGCATCGGCAATATCCCACGCTCTTCCGCTTCGCGGGAAAACGCGTTCTCCGCGTTCGACCTCGAGCGGTACGCCGAGTGCCTCGAAAAATGCCACTGTCGCGTGATTGTCGAAAGCACGGAATGCAGGCGCAAAAAACGTGGCATTGGCCCTTACCTTGGCTAAAAAATCTTGAGCCGAACGCATATTGGTCAGATTACAACGTCCTTTTCCCGTAATGCGTACCTTGCGTGCCGGTTTCTCCATCTTCTCGGCGACCAGTACACGATGTCCTGCTCGTGCGGCCACTCCGGCTGCCATTAAACCTGCAGCCCCACCTCCCGCTATGATTACATCGTACTCTCTCACGTGCTTTTTTTGCAAAGATAGGGCATAATATTTTACGGTTAAAGAAAATTTGCGTACGTTTGCAGCCGAAAAGTTCTAAAAGTATGTTGAGCAGAAGATTATTGCGGATCAAAGTGATCAAGGCGCTTTACGCACACTTCAAAGCGGAGGCCGATTCGATGATCGCCTCGGAGAAAAATCTCGTATACAGTATCGATAAAACGTATGATTTGTATCTCCTTTTACTCGTTTTGATTGTCGATGTGTGCCGCTATGCCGAAAACCGTATCGAACTCGGAAAGAAAAAACATCTGCCTTCACCCGAAGATCTCAATCCGAATACCAAGTTTGTCGATAACCGCGTGATTGCTCAAATCGCTGCATCGCGACCGCTGTGTGATTATCTTGAACAGCATGCGCTCGGTTGGGCCAACGATCCTGAATCGATCAAGAAATTATACGACAAAATGGTCGCAAGTGAATATTATCGGGACTATATGGCGAATGAGCGTCGTACCTATAAGGACGATTTGAAGTTGGTTGAGGCATTTTATCTCAATGAAATCGATGATAACGAGGAGCTCGAGAACGTGCTGGAAGAACAGTCGATCTTTTGGGCGGATGATCTCGATTTTGCATTGATCATGGTGATGCGTACTTTGCAAGGGGCGCGTGCTTCGCAGGAGGAGATCGTGTTGTTACCCAAATTTAAAAGTGACGACGATTTGGCTTTCGCCCGCGAGTTGTTCCGCAAAACGTTGGTCAACTATAAAGAATATCTCGGATATATCGAACGTTTTACCCAGAATTGGGATGTCGATCGTATCGCATTTATGGATAATGTGATCATGGCTACGGCTATGGCCGAGTTGCTCGCATTCCCGTCGATCCCGGTCAAGGTGACTCTCGATGAATATATCGAGATTGCCAAATATTACAGTACACCCGGAAGTAGCGTCTTTATCAACGGTGTGCTCGATAAAATCGTTGAAGCGCTCGAAAAAGAGGAGCGGATTCAAAAAACAGGACGGGGTTTGCTTTGATAGATCAGGGTCATGAACGCGGCGAAATGTATATTGTTGGGAGGTGTGGTAGCGTGCTGCATGGCATGTGGAGAGGGGCGCCGGTCTCACTCCAAAGTGGACGATCGTGAGGCGTCAACCGGGCATATCATTGCAGTCTCCGATTCGATCTTGCGTGCCGGTTTGACCGATACGGTGGCTTTGGGCCGTTTACGTGAGGGCGAAACTACACGGAGTGAACTTACTCTTCGTAATGTGGGTGCCGTGCCTTTTGTTATCATCGGGGCGGAAACCAGTTGCGGATGTACTACGCCGGAATATGCCAAAGAGCCACTGAAACCGGGGAGCGATGCCTGTTTTGCATTTGAATTCAATTCCACAGGTTTTTCTGGTGTACAGTTG
Source organism: uncultured Alistipes sp. (assembly GCA_949283215.1). Lineage (GTDB taxonomy): Bacteria > Bacteroidota > Bacteroidia > Bacteroidales > Rikenellaceae > RGIG1874. The sequence continues at coordinate 4,200 of CASDSC010000101.1, forward strand.
AAAACCATTTCTGTCAGAACTTCATTGGACCCGAAACCGTTCAGAATTATTGTGACCGCGGAGGTGGAGTGATTTGTCGGGTCGTGGATAAGACCTTTATGTCGTAGGAGGGGCAACAATCTTGGCCCGGGAGTTGCTCGTTTAAGCGAAAGTCTTATCTTTGTCGAAAATTTTAATTCAATACGATTATGAACTTAATGACAGTTATGCTGCAAGCCACTGGCGGTTCAGCGGCCGGAGGTAGCGGTTTCCTGATTATGATGGTGCTGATTTTTGCGGTGATGTATTTCTTTATGATTCGTCCCCAGCAAAAACGTCAAAAAGAGTTGGTGAAATTCCGTAATGCACTTGAAAAAGGTCAGAAAGTGATCACGGCTGGTGGTATTTATGGTACGGTCAAGGAGGTGAAAGAGGGGTATGTGTTGTTGGAAGTCGATAATAATGTGTCGATCCGTGTCGATAAGTCGATGATCATGCGTGATCCTTCGGACAATGTGGTGAAATAGACGTTTTACCTTATAAAACAGGCCGTGTACCTCATGGTGCACGGCCTGTTTTTTATTCAGACGGTAGGTTAGGCTTCAGTTTCTGTTTCTGCTGAAGTTTGCTCTGATTCCTCGACAAACCGGGTCATGCCGGCGCCGACCAGAATATTGAACCAGCTGACCAGTTTTTTCATATCCGATACATGGACCCGTTCCCGGTCGTATTCCGGCAATATTTCTGCCATCAAGGCTTTGAGTTGTGCAGGATCCGATTTCGGCCCGATGGTCGGTTGGCCTCCGGTATGGGTGTATAATTTCTCGAATACCTCTGCGAGCGGAATATCTTCGTTCTCGGTGAATATGGCAATCTCGGCCAATGCACTCACTTTAGAGGTCGCCGGTGCATTGGTCCGACGCCCGTCGATGAGCGATTCGACGATCACCCCGTTGGTACTCTGTGCTACGAATTTATAAAGTCCGGGTTGGCCCGATATAGCCAGAATTTCTTTCAGTTCCATTGTTTGTTGTTGTTTGATTTGCCGGTAAAGATATACAAAAAACCATATTCCGCTCTGGATTGGGTAAGAATTGTTGTGCGAATCTCATTCTCGGAGCCAGTCTTTCCCCTGGCCGACAGTATCCGTTTTATTGGATAAGATGGGGTAGATCGCGTCATTTTGTGCCTGGAGAGGGGCCGATTAGGTAGATTCCCGATTTTTTCGTAAAATTGCAGGTTCAAAATTTAATAAGCAGAAGATGAAAGTAATGAAGTTTGGCGGAACATCCGTAGGTTCCCCAGAAGCCGTGGCTCAAGTTAAGAAAGTGGTAGAATCTGCTCAAGAGGAGGTGATTGTTGTAGTCTCCGCACTCGGAGGTATAACCGATCAACTGATTACCACGGCGCGAACGGCTGCGGCCGGAGATGCTTCATACCAAAACAGTCTGCAACAAATCGTCGACCGCCATCATGATATGGTGGCTCAAGTGGTGTTGCCCGCTTCGCGCAAAGAGGTCGATGAACGTGTCGGTACCTTATTGGACGAACTGGCCAATATTTTCCGAGGTGTCTATTTGATCAAGGATCTTTCGGATAAAACGACCGATATGATTCTGAGTTATGGTGAACGTTTGTCTTCATCGATCATCAGCGGCGCGATCGCAGGAGCCGTATTGTATGATCCACGAACTTTTATCAAAACCAAACGTTCGTTTCAGAAGCATATCGTCGATATGGATTCGACCAATCGAATGATTGCGGCAACATTCGGAACCTTGCCACGTATTGCGGTTGTCCCGGGTTTTATCGCATCCGATGTGCATACGGGCGATACGACAACCCTCGGCCGGGGAGGATCGGACTATACGGCTTCGTTGCTCGCGTCGGCTCTGAATGCGTCGATCCTCGAAATCTGGACTGATGTTGACGGATTCATGACGGCTGACCCGAAAGTGATCAATAGTGCGTATGTGATCGAACGACTCAGTTTCGTTGAGGCGATGGAACTTTGTAACTTCGGGGCCAAAGTGATCTATCCCCCGACGATTTTCCCGGTTTATCACAAAAATATTCCGATTATTATTAAAAATACGTTCAATCCTGATGCGGCCGGTACTTTTATTTCCAAAGAACAAATTAAAGATAAAAGTAAGGCTATCAAGGGTATTTCGTCAATCAACGATACCTGCCTGATTACAATTCAGGGGCTTGGTATGGTCGGTGTGATCGGTGTCAATTACCGAATTTTCAAAACATTGGCGAAAAACGGAATCAGCGTGTTTTTCGTGTCTCAAGCTGCTTCCGAAAATACAACTTCGATCGGTGTGCGCAATGCCGATGCCGATCTGGCCATGGAGGTGCTTTCGGAAGAGTTTGCTCAGGAGATTGCACTCGGCGAGATTAACAAGATCAGAGCTGAACGCAATCTGGCTACTGTGGCGATAGTAGGCGAAAATATGAAACATACGCCCGGTATTGCCGGAAAGCTTTTCGGTACACTGGGACGGAACGGTGTCAATGTGATCGCTTGTGCTCAAGGTGCTTCCGAAACCAATATCTCGTTTGTCATTGCATTGGCCAGTCTGAGAAAAGCGATGAATGTCATCCATGATTCGTTTTTCTTGTCAGATTACCAGGTGCTCAATATCTTTATTGCAGGCGTAGGACTGGTAGGGCGGAGTTTGCTTGAACAAATTCGTATGCAACAGCCTAAGTTATTGGAAAATAATGCTTTGCAAATCAGGGTGGTGGGGATTACCAATTCCAAACATTATATTCTCAATCGGCAGGGAATCGATTTGGGTGACTACCGCCGGCTGTTGGATGCGTCAGAATGTGTCTCATCTCCTGAAAAATTTCGCGACGAGATTATTGCAATGAATATTTTCAATTCGGTATTTGTCGACTGTACGGCAAGTGCCGAAGTGGCCGGTATCTATAAAGATCTGCTCGAACATAATGTCTCGGTGGTGGCCGCCAATAAAGTGGCAGCTTCGTCGCGGTATGAAATTTACGAGGAACTCAAGCAGACGGCCCGTAAACGCGGTATCAAATATCTGTTCGAAACCAATGTGGGGGCGGGCCTGCCGATTATCAATACGATCAGTGATTTGATCAACAGCGGTGACCGTATTCTCAAAATCGAGGCAGTGGTTTCCGGTACACTCAATTATATCTTCAATGAAATGAGTGAAACCGTGCCGATGAGTCGCGCCATCATGATGGCTAAAGAGGCCGGTTATGCCGAACCCGATCCACGGATTGACCTCAGTGGTACGGATGTGGTACGTAAACTGGTGATCCTCTCGCGCGAAGCGGGATACCAAGTCGAACAGGAAGACGTTGTCAAGAAACTCTTTATCCCCGAAAAATATTTTGAAGGATCGGTCGATGATTTCTGGAAACGGATCCCTGAAGTCGATGCCGAGTTCGAAGTACGCCGCAAGAAACTGGCCGCTGAAGGAAAACGCTGGCGGTTTATCGCCACGATGGATAAAGGCAAACTGGAGGTTGCTTTGCGGGAGGTGGATAGCGATAGCCCGTTCTACAATTTGGCGGGTAGCAATAACGTGATTTCGATCACAACGGAGCGTTATAAAGAGTACCCGATGCAGATCAAAGGCTACGGAGCAGGAGCCAGTGTGACGGCTGCCGGTGTATTTGCCGATATTATCAGTATTGCGAATATCCGTTGATCGAGAATTTGGGAATATTAATCTGTTTCAACGGACTAGGTCCTGTATGTTGATTTTGTCACCTGGTGGCAAACTAACAGTTAAGTGTGTACGTTTTGCGTGTGACAAAACGTTATGGTAATTGTAATACGATGTTATCGGATGTCGTATTACAATTGGTGAGTAGTCAAAAAAGAAATACCCATGAAACATATTATTATTTTAGGGGATGGAATGGCAGATGAGCCTATTGTGGAACTCGGTAACAAAACACCGTTGCAGGCCGCAGCGACACCCAATATGGACCGTTTGGCACGATGGGGACGGAGCGGTACCTTGTATACCGTGCCTGCCGGTTTTCATCCTGGAAGCGAAATCGCCAATCTGACGGTATTGGGATATGATGTGGCTCGTGTGTTCGAGGGGCGAGGGTCGCTCGAGGCTGCCAGTATGGGCGTGGAGATTGGGGCGGATGAGATGGCTATGCGTTGCAATCTGATCTGTGTCGAAGAGGGGAGGATCAAGAATCACTCAGCAGGTCACATATCGACCGAGGAGGCGAAAGAGTTGATCGAGTTTTTGCAAAAGGAATTGGGCTCCGACCGGGTGAACTTTTTCCCGGGAGTATCGTACCGCCATTTGTTGAAAATCAGGAACGGCAACAAGACGCTTGC
>CASDSC010000102.1 GCA_949283215.1 uncultured Alistipes sp.
ATCCGCGTAGCCTCGTCATTCATTAGCTTCGACCAGGCTTACCTCAACCTGAAAGAACTCGACGGCAAAGATTTCGACCAGATCAAAGCCGAAGGCCGAACCCGCTGGAATGAAGTTCTGGGCCGCATACGTGTCGAAGGCGGCACACTCGACCAATTCAGAACATTCTACTCGTGTCTGTACCGGTCGGTGCTCTTTCCCCGCAAATTTTACGAAATCGACGCCGAGGGCGACCCAGTCCATTACAGCCCATACAACGGACAGACGCTCCCCGGATACCTCTATACCGATACCGGATTTTGGGATACCTTCCGAAGCCTCTTCCCTCTGCTCAATCTGATCTATCCGTCGGTAAACGATGAGATCCAGGCAGGGCTCGTCAACACCTACCTCGAAAGCGGATTCCTTCCCGAATGGGCCAGTCCCGGCCATCGCGGCTGTATGGTGGGCAACAACTCGGCATCGGTCGTAGCTGATGCGTTCATCAAAGGTCGCAAAGGTTACGACATCAACAAACTCTACGAAGCAATGCAACACGGGGCATACAACGTACACCCCACGGTATCGTCGACCGGCCGGCTCGGACATGAGTATTACAACGAACTGGGCTACATTCCCTACGACGTGAAGATCAATGAAAATGTTGCCCGCACACTCGAATACGCATACGATGACTGGGCCATTCTGCAAGTCGCCCGCAGACTCGGCCGCCCGCAGGATGAGATCGCCGAACTAGAAAAAAGATGCCAGAACTTCCGCAATGTATTCGATCCCGAAACCCGTCTGATGCGGGGCCGCAATGCCGATGGCACGTTCCAGACCCCCTTCAATCCCTACAAATGGGGCGACGCATTTACCGAAGGAAACAGCTGGCACTACACATGGAGCGTATTCCATGACGTGGAGGCACTCGCCCAACTGATGGGAGGGCACAAGGCTATGGAAACGATGCTCGATTCGGTATTCGTTGTTCCTCCTATTTTTGACGACAGTTATTACGGTTTCTGCATCCACGAAATCCGTGAAATGCAGATCATGAACATGGGTAATTATGCGCACGGGAACCAACCGATCCAACACATGATCTACCTGTACAACTACGTCGGGGCTCCGTGGAAAGCACAATACTGGGTTCGCGAGGTCATGAACCGTATGTACACCCCCAACCCTGACGGCTATTGCGGTGACGAGGACAATGGGCAAACCTCGGCCTGGTATGTCTTCTCGGCATTGGGATTCTATCCGGTCTGCCCGGGAAGTGACGAATATGTCATGGGAGCACCTCTTTTCCGCAAGGCGACCGTCTCACTCGATGGAGGCAAAGAACTGGTGATCGAAGCCAACGGCAACAGCGCAGCCAACCGTTACATCGACAAAATGGAATTCAACGGACAAACCTATACGAAAAACTTCCTACGTCATAGTGAGTTGATCAAAGGAGCCACGCTGACCATGCAAATGAGTGACCAGCCCAACACCTCCCGAGGAACAGGCGATGATGACCTGCCCTACTCCATGAGCCGGGAAAAATAGATGATCCCCCCACGGCCGACTCTCCTCGGCAAGTAAAACAGAAGCCGCCCCGGACATTGTAGTCCGGGGCGGCTTGATTTTCGTGTCAATTTTTAGAACGATATACCGACACGGAACCCAACATTATTCAACCCATTAATCGAATAACTCAGAATTTTCTGATCATTGGTCCCATAGCCGTAATATGCTGCTACATGGAATCCCATCCCTGTATCCCCAAACGGCATGATCGACACTCCGATTTCGGGTGCTACATAAAAACCCCACGATTCACCGTACAATTCCACAGTCGAATAGTACGAAGCAATCTTGGAATATACAGTACCTACTTTTGCTCCGATATACGGTTCGAACAGACTACCCCGCAGCATACGGAATCGTGCAGTTGCTCCAAACGGTATCTGAAAAATAGAATGTTGTTGATCGGTCGTCAATGCTGCCTGATTATTCAACACCAGAGTCTGACGAGGCACATATTTGTTATTCGTACTATAGGACATAAACAATCCGAGAGCAAAACGTTGCGACATTCCCAGGTATCCACCGCCTTCGAGATTCAGTCCCCAACCGCTGCCTTTCTCAACAAAGTCGTTGTCTACCGTCGCATTGAACTGCCAGTCGACATTCACATAGCCGTTCGGAAAGAGTTGCGCATGCGCACGTTTTGGCATGGCCAGCGAACCAATCATCAAAGCCGCTGCTACCGCCACATATTGAATAGTTTTCATAGTCTATATTATTATTTTTATTCGATAAACATTATTTTTTCAAGTAAGGCGATTGTGCAAACGACTGATTAACCGCATCGACTACTTCTGAAATATTCACTTCTTGTGAAGCATCGAGTAATCCGTTGATGTAAGAGGTCCAAAGCACAGGAAGTTGTTGAGCCTCGCCCTGAGGGGCCTGCAAATCGACTATCTCTGACAAAAGCGATCCCACCTCATACGAATAGTAGATAGGGTATGGGTAATACCAACCGCCACCCCAAGGTCCCCAGTAACCGGCACCCCAATAGCCCGGATAGCCCCACCACCAATACTGATAGGTGTAATCTGCCAAATAATAGGTACTTTTCACATAACTGATTTGAATACCGAGATCAGCCATTGCCTTGTCATTAGTCAGGGTAAAGCCTTTGTTTGTCATGTTCGTCACATAGGCATCAATTACCTGCTGCGCCCCCGCATCGGTCCAATATTCTGCCTCTGGCGAATTGGAAATTAACAGAATACTGTCAGGCACATAGAAAGTAGAAAATGTGGCGAAGTTTGCCGAATGGTCGTGATTCGTATACACCATGAACTTATTGTCCAGGTCAGACGTCTCCGGCTCATGCCGACACGACGACAACGCCAACAATCCAATTAAAACGTAAATCAATTTTTTCATCTTTTTTTGTATTAAATGTTAAATAAATGGGATGGGACTAAAAACTGTATGACCATCATGTTCAAAATCTATTCCAAAACGATTGACCGGGCCATAAACCATACCTCGTATCCATAACAAAACACTCTCTTCCCAATACGAAACGTTGAATCCTCTCCTGCTAAAAATACAACAGGGGCGAAATCGTATTGATTTCGCCCCGTCGTCTATATGGATACCTCCGGATACCCGCAAAAAAATAACGCGTAGATTGACAGCTTTTGTATTACTGTATTCTTTTGAATCTTGTTGATTGGAGGCCACACCGGACAATAACAACTGCACCTCTTGCATTTTGGCAACTCATGCCCATACAAGCCCCACACAACCTTCCGAATGCTCCGACACCTCGCCTCTACTAGATCGAATGGACCTACGACCTCATCTCAGGTAAAATAGGGTCCATACCTGGTACATCATTCCCCTTAGCAGCATACTTAAAGCCCGCCCCCTATTTTGATAAAATTTGCAGCTTGCCTTACCACCCCTGCCGATGTACCATACTTCGTATTTTCATCTGACGATGGATCCAATAGTACCTCGCTCAGAGAACAAATTACTATTTCTCGGTATACAAATGCACGTCCATCTGCGGAAATGGGATATTGATTCCCTGCTGGGTAAATGTCTTATACACACGCTCGTTCATCGCAAAGAAAACATCCCAATAATCCGGGCTGTCGACCCAAACCCGCACTACGATATTGACCGAGCTGTCACCCAAACTACTTACAGCGATAAAGGGCGCGGGATCGGTATGAATACGCGGATCGGCTGCTATGAGAGACATCAATACAGATCGTGCTTTGTCATAATCGTCTCCGTATCCGATACCGAATGTCCAATCGACTCTACGGCACGCCTCTCGTGAATAATTGTTGACTATTCCGGTCGAAATTCCTCCATTCGGAATCAAAATCGTTTTATTGTCGGGTGTATTGATAATGGTGTTGGTCAGTTGGATCTCCTTTACCGTTCCACTATAACCTTGAGCCTCGATAAAATCACCAACTCTAAAAGGTCTGAAAATCAAAATCATCACTCCACCTGCAAAATTCTGCAACGTACCGCTCAGCGCCATACCGATGGCAAGACCTGCAGAAGCAAAAAGCGCAATGAACGATGTAGTATTGATCCCGATCAATCCAACCACGATAATGATCAGAAAAATCATTAACGTTATCGTTACCAAACTAATAAGAAAAGATCGAAGCGAAACATCTACCTTTCTCTTTTCCAGAATCCGAACCATCATTTTACGCACCCGGCGAATCAACCACCGACCGATATAAAATACGGCCAATGCGATCAATAACTTCAGTACGACAGTAACCGTATCTTTTACAATCATACTGACTATTTCCTGTCCGGTCATTTGGGAAAGTGATTGCACCTTCTCAATAATCGTATGTCGCAATGTACTGTCAACTTCCGGTTTCGGCGTAATCTGGGCCAATAATGCAAACAAGATCATAGCTAAATTGTGATATGGTAACAAATAGGTTTGTTAACAAAGATAATGCAAATCAAGCTGCAAAACAACGCCATTTATTAAGGAGGTGAATGGTTCTTGCCATGTACGACAACACCTGCTGCGTACTATAAAAGATAGCCTTATTGGATAATCGGCATCCAAACTCTCCGTATACACACAAAACACGCAGAGTGTATACGAGAAGCATAAAATCAACCAAAATAGGATAACCCGCACAGGTAAAACTATGACCCGAAAAGGACCTCGATTTATTTCAAATAGATTTTATAGACCAAACCTCCTGAGAAGTGTTTACAACGTTGAAGCATAACCTGTGCAAAGAAGTGATTGAACAACAAATAATTTGCACCAACGTTGAATTGTCCGTTGCAATATTCAGCTATAACATTGAGATCCCTCGCAAAAGATGGAGAATAAGCCACACCCGCACTGAAACTGTTCTCAAACGTTCTATGCCGGGTATGATAAATATAGGCGAGACTGGCCGTAAGCCGTTCATGCCGGAAATAAAAATCTTTAGACATGGCTAAATAGATCCGACTAAAAAACTGACTCACCATAAACCCATTATCGCTGGTATGAAAACAGTCATTACTTCCGATTACAACAGCCGGAATGTATTTACGTTCACGCAACAACCGTAACCGAATAGATATCGATCGGTCTTGATTGATAAACTTACCTTTTTTATCGGGGAAATAGACATACTCGGGATCGTTCGGATTGTCCGTCGCCCGAAACATTGTAGCGGTATATGCTACCTCCAAAAACGGCAACAGGGTAGCATTCAAAAAATAATTCACTGTATGGTAGTGAAAGACCGGGGGCGTAAAAGCATCATTAAGGAAGTTAGCTCCGAGCATAACTGTACCGTCTCGCTGCATTTCTGCTGTCGGAGCGAGTAACAACCCTGTAGTTCCCAGAGTAGTCTGGGCAGAAAGCAAGCAGGGACAACTAATCAACAAAAAAAGAAATACTATTTTTTTGATCATTGTCCCTGCTGTTCACTTATTAAGCTGCGTGTTAAATAATATATATTACAGTAGCTTAGTTGCTGCTACCACCACCACCATGATGGTGTTCAGTACCAGGTCCTACAGGCTCATCTGCGTCGTTGGTACAAGATGCAAACACCACACTCATAGCGAGTACTGCAAACAAAGAGAGCAGCATGTTCTTGCTAAAGATGTTTCTCAATTTTTTCATGATCATTCGGTTTAAAAAAGTTTATATATTTTGTTATCTCACTAATCCCGACTTAATAAAGTATGGATTAAAATTATTCTGCGACCAGTTTTCACCAGGATCAGTACGACATACGGCACCTTCTCTGTCATAAGCCGCTGCATTATATTCCAACTGGAAATAATCAGCCGTTGTAAACCGGAAGCCTTTATTTCGTTTATATCGATAAGGTGGCAACGCAATTGTAAAATGGAAACCACCATTAATATCAATCTTCGTAGTTCGCTGCGCATACACTCCGATAGATGCATTTCGGAAATGACGAGTCATATCGACCCGAACCCCGTAATCACCCATGATATACCTACCTGCATTAACGTTAAACTGCAAGTTAAAACGAGGGATATAATACTGCCCTCCGACACTCGCAATCCAATCTTTCGGCCATGTGTAGTGCCATTTCCAATTCCAGAAAGTAGAAGAACCTACAGTACCAACCCGCATCAACAAAGCGAACCGCTCATTGGCAAACGGGTGGAATGCCCGCAAATCGACACCCCAGCGGAACTGGTTGAAACAACCTACCGAAGCCTGCATAAACCATGCCCGAGGCAACCGGAACTGTTGTGCCAACACGAGATAACCCGGACGCACTTTGCTGTAATAGCTACGGTCATACCCTGAATTATAGATCGGGACCACGACCTGCGCTGTAAGCATCATACCCTTCCACAACGAAATACGCAATGCAGGAGACAAATTCAACAAAATATCATAAGGCTTCTGCAATTTGATATTCCGAAACTGGAACTCTGGAAAAACAGCGATATCAACCTTATACAAAGAACGGTTGGCAGGTTCGAGCTGCCGCGCCTCTTTCCACACACCTCCAAGCCGATAACTTACCGTCCACTGCGATGGGGCAACCCCCGTGAGGCTATCTCCAATAGCCGTAGCCGGATCACAATAGAGTGATATCTGCGGCACATTATTGTTCAGCACAATCACCCTGCACGGTTTGGAATCCCGAGTCATATCAGCACCGATCGTTTCCAACGCAGCCCGGATACCGACTTGATCAAGTTTCCACGCACTGTTTTCCAACACAATGACCCGACCAGCCGAGGTCTCACCTTCTGCGACATTTTCGAAACCCATTTCCACCAAACGATCGATTACTGTACTTGCCGATTGAGCCGTACTGCTCGCCACCGACAGGACCATCCAGACGACCGTTCCACAGAACAATTTCAACAACAGAGTAACGTTCAAAGCACACTTTCTAATGTCAATTGTCATTACTCCAAAAATTATTCCATAAAATGTTTCGGTTCGACAGACCTTCTTTTACACTATATGGGGCAAAGGTAATAATTTATTTCTGATAATAGCCTGATGCGGACACAAAAATTAGCAATTTGACGTCTATTTTCAGAATACACATTCAAGTCTCCTCACAAGCATCATACTGCGGCAATTGAAGTCCCTGCACACCTTGTGCACAACAGTAGCCGAAATCCCAAAGCCAATGTCTCAAATTTAATAACTAAACTGAAGCGGAGTAAAAGATTTTGCATCAATCGTCATACGATCACATCCACCCTCTTCTGCAGGGGCAAACGCAGCCCGTACTAACCCTGTCTTACGAGGACTAACATTCTGTTTATCAGCATGAAAATGGAAAACATATCGCAAATTCCCCTCTGCATCGGTAAAAAAGTCCCCATGTCCTGTACCGTTCTGCCCGATCTGTGTCCGATGAATGATGGGGCTGTCAGTAGTTTTAGTCCACGGTCCCAGCGGGTTGTCTGCCGTCGCATACCCTACGGCGTAATCGACACTCAGAAAATGGTTGGCAGAATAGAAAAAGTAATACATCCCTTCGTGTTTGAGAATTGTAGGACCCTCTGTCACTTGTGAATGTTTAAGTTCCCAAGGTTGATCTGCCTCGATACAGAGACGCGC
>CASDSC010000103.1 GCA_949283215.1 uncultured Alistipes sp.
AACAAGACCTTCACGGATGGTAAATTGAGACGTACCTTCAAAAACACACACCAGAAAGGCCCTAATATCTTCAAATCGTCAAAATTCAAAGAAGAGGATTTCGCCGAAGATAAAGGTAAACTGATCGATTTCTATAACTCGAAAGGTTACCGAAATGCATCTATCGTTTCGGATTCGATCTATGCCATTAACGATCGAAGGATGGGTATTATCGTCAAAATTGACGAAGACAAAAAGTTTTATTACCGCGACATTTCATGGGTCGGCAATAGTTTGTATACAACAGAGGTACTCAACACGCTCCTCGGAATCAAAAAAGGAGAAACATACGACAAGAAAACTCTTCACAAACGGCTCGGTATAGGAGCGGAAAGCAATGCTGAAGACCCTTCTGCTGTCTCTTCACTCTATAAAAACAAAGGTTACCTGATGTTCTCGCTCGATCCGGAAGAAAAAGTGGTAGGTGAGGACTCTGTGGATATCAATATCAAAATATTCGAAGGAAATCCGTTCACAATCAACGAAGTAACATTCACGGGTAATAATCGGGTCAACGACCAGGTAATCCGTCGTGAACTCGACATCATGCCTGGAGAACTGTATGATGAATCGCTGATCATCAGCAGTATGCGCCGGCTTACACAGATGCAACATTTCAATCCCGAAACCATTTCGCCACAACCAAAGCCTATTTCCAACGACTTGGTTGACATCGCGTTCTCGCTTGAAGAACAAGCCAGCGACAAACTTGAAATCTCTGGCGGTTGGGGAGCCGGAATGTTCGTCGGTTCGGTCGGTATCCAACTCAACAACGTTTCTATCGGAAACTTCTTCAAAAAAGGTCAGTGGCGCCCATACCCTCATGGTCAGGGCCAACAACTTACTATCCGGGCTCAAACGAATGGTACTTACTACAAAGCATTCTCCGTCGGTTTCGTAGAACCCTGGTTAGGCGGTAAAAAACCAAATTCGCTTAGTGTCTCTGCATACTACTCGGATGAATCGGATGCATACTACATGTGGCAAAAAGGCACCAAACACTTCCGGACTCTCGGTGTTTCTGCGGGTATTGGACAACGGCTAAAATGGCCTGACCGCTTCTTTACGCTGTACACCGAATTGAGTTTCCAATCATACAACCTCGACGACTGGGATTACTTCTTGATTCAGAACGGAAGTTCCAATATCTTCGCTTTCAAGGTGGCTCTCGAACGTAATTCTGTAGATCAACCCATCTACCCGCGTCGCGGTTCAGACATTTTGGTCTCGCTGCAATTGACTCCTCCTTACTCGCTGTTTGACAACAAAGATTATAAAAACCCGGATCTGCCAGATAACAAACGTTACAAATGGATCGAGTATCACAAATGGGAAATGAAAGCTCAATGGTTCTTCCCTATGCTCAAAAACGAAAAACTGGTCCTGATGGCAGCAGCTCAGATGGGATATCTCGGTTCTTACAACAAATACAAACCCTCGCCATTTGAAGGCTTCGATGTGGGTGGTGATGGAATGTCTGGTTACAACATCTATGGTGTGGATGTTATCGGAATGCGTGGTTACGCAAACGGAAGTCTTACTCCGGGAAATAACAACTACGATTACGCACGCGCTTATAACAAATACACGCTCGAACTTCGCTACCCTGTAATTATCCAACCTTCTTCGACAATCTATGGTCTGGTATTTGCTGAAGGCGGTAATGCGTTTGCTGATTGGAAATCTTTCAATCCGTTCATGATTAAAAGATCGCTCGGCTTCGGTGTACGTTTGTACATGCCGGTAATCGGTATGCTCGGTGTTGACTGGGCGCACGGATTCGATGAACCGAATAGAGCTGTATCAAACAACAAACGTAACCACCTCCACTTTACGATCGGTATGCAGTTCTAACGTAAAAACACAAGAAATCATGAAAAAACTCGTTTTATTGGCGGCAGCTGTCCTGACGATAAGCGCAGTTCAGGCCCAGAATTATATTGTAGTTAATTCAGAAAAAATATTTAAATCGATTACTAGCTATAACGATGCGTTACAAACCATCAATGATCTGACTCGTCAGTACCAACAAAATCTTGACGCTGCTTATGCGAACGTCGAAAAATTGTATACGGACTACCAAGATCAACAAGACTACATTTCACAGGCGCGTGCCATGCAATACGAAAATGAAATCGCTGCTCGTGAAAAAGAGATCGAAGAGTATCAAAAGGCTGTATTCGGACCCGAAGGTGAATTGATAAAAAAAAGAACCGAATTACTCAAACCGATTCAAGATCGTGTTTTCGGAATCATCAACAACTATGCTGCAGAAAATCAATTTGACTTGGTGATCGATATTGCAACGAATCCTTCGGTTCTCTATTATTCATCCAGCAAAGACCACACACAAGCTATCATAGACTTGGTAAAAGAAGAATAAATAATTAAAATCCAAACCTTTAAATTCCATGAAACACTTGTTGAAACTAACCCTCGTGGCAGCACTGATCCTGTGCGGCAGTACCGCCTTTGCTCAAAAGTTCGGTTATATCAATATGGATGAGCTCTATTCGTCCATGCCCGAACGGGACTCTGTAGACATTAAAATGCAGGCTTACGCCAATGATTTGCAAGCTCAAAGTGAGGCTATACAGATCGAATACAACCAAAAATATGAGGAATACCAGAAAAACGTATCCACATATACCGATGCCGTTCGTCAGCTGAAAGAACAGGCTTTGGTGGACCTTTCGACTCGATTCCAGGAATTCCAACAAACTGCGCAACGCGACTTGAACAACAAAAATATCGAATTGATGACTCCTGTCTTAAATAGAGCGGACGACGCTGTTAAAAAAGTCGCAAAAGCAAACGGATTTCTTATTGTGTTCAATTCGGCGAATGGTTCGATGCCTTATTTCGACGAAATGAATATGACGGATGTCCTGCCTTTAGTAAAAAAAGAACTGGGTATCGAATAATATGATTATTCCCCTATCCTATGAAAGCGGCTCATTAACATGAGCCGCTTTCTTTTTGCATATGAATTTGCATTGAGACCAGATAACATTGTTGTGTAAGGCAACAAGCAATCGTTAACAGAGAACATCGACCCTCAACAACGAGACCAACAGTACTACATATTTCCAAACAGAATGAATGGACTCTACATCCATTCGGCAATGGGTGATGGCATGAGTATATCACTAATAACATAAACAGAAGAGGGCTTCCTATGCATTAGGAAGCCCT
>CASDSC010000104.1 GCA_949283215.1 uncultured Alistipes sp.
AAAGACTCATTGGTCCAATTATACAAATACAAAGTAGCCTGGCATCAAAAATGGGCGTTACCCGTCTCGATTCTGATCTTTTTCCTGATCGGAGCACCCCTGGGTGCAATCATCCGACGCGGTGGTCTCGGTATGCCAATCGTCGTTTCCGTATCATTCTTTGTCATCTATTACATCATCAGTATCACAGGAGAAAAAATGGCCAGAGAAGGGACGTGGAGTTCATTCGCTGGTGTTTGGATTTCGACATTCATTCTATTGCCGATCGCTATCTTTTTAACATACAAAGCAACCAATGATTCGAATTTATTGAATGCCGAATGGTATTATACACACTACAAACGCTTCAAAGCATTCATCTCAAGAATATTCAAACTAAAGACCAAATAACATGGAAAAACAGAAACTTCTGAACAGTGTCGAGGAAGTAATCGAAGATTTCCGGAACGGGAAAGTTGTGATTGTCGTGGATGACGAGGATCGTGAAAATGAAGGCGATTTCATCGTAGCCGGAGAGAAGATCACTCCCGAAATTGTCAATTTCATGGCCAAAAATGGCCGTGGGTTGATTTGCGCTCCGCTATCGGAAGAAAGATGCGAAGCATTGAATCTGAATATGATGGTCGACCATAATACATCATTACATGAAACCCCGTTCACTATCTCCGTCGATTTGACTGGGCATGGGTGTACAACGGGAATCTCTGTGGCAGACCGTGCCAAAACCATTCGTGCTTTGGTCGATCCGGCAACACGGCCCGAAGAATTGGGCAGGCCCGGACATATTTTCCCTTTGAAGGCTAAAGAACGAGGCGTATTGAGACGTCCAGGCCATACGGAAGCTGTGGTTGACCTGGCCCGTTTGGCTGGATTGCAACCCGGAGGTGCACTGGTCGAAATCATGAATGAAGACGGCACGATGGCTCGTCTGCCTGACCTGCTCAAAATCGCAAAAAAATTCGATCTCAAAATTATCTCTATCGCCGATCTGATTGCGTACCGACTGAAAACCGACTCCATCGTCGAGAAAGGTGAAATGGTTCATCTGCCAACTCAATGGGGCGATTTCAATGCAATTCCCTTCCGCCAAAAAAGTAATGGCCTGGAACACATCGCACTATTCAAGGGTGAATGGAAAGAGGACGAACCTATCTTGGTAAGGGTACATTCCTCTTGTGTGACAGGCGATATTTTCGGCTCGTACCGGTGCGATTGCGGGCCTCAATTGCACGAGGCGATGAGAATGGTCGAGCAGGCCGGGAAAGGTGCCATCGTCTATCTGAACCAGGAAGGTCGAGGTATCGGATTAAGCAACAAACTGAAAGCATACAAGTTGCAGGAAGAGGGTTACGATACGGCAGAAGCGAATCTCAAGCTCGGATTCCGCGTTGACGAACGGGATTACGGGGTCGGAGCCAGCATTTTGCATGCTCTCGGCATCCACAAAATGCGCCTAATGACCAATAACCCCTTGAAACGTGCCGGTTTGGAAGGGTATGGGTTGACCATTGTGGAGAACGTACCGATCGTAATAGAACCCAATCCGTTCAACGAAAAGTATCTGGAAACAAAAGAGACCATTATGGGCCATACGCTCGGTCTGTTTAAACACTAATGCCCGAGGGTGATGGATGTCAAACAACTCAGAATTGTCTATATGGGGACGCCCGACTTTGCTGTCGGGCCGCTCAAACACTTGGTCGATAACGGATACCAAATCGTTGCTGTCGTGACCATGCCGGATAAACCGGCCGGACGGGGACTCAAAATGCAGGAGAGTGCGGTCAAACGTTATGCTTCGGAGGCGGGAATTCCCGTATTGCAGCCGGAAAAACTGAAAGACCCGGAATTCGTACACCAATTCGAACAACTGAATGCCGATTTGGGTATTGTAATCGCTTTCCGCATGTTGCCCGAGGTGATCTGGAGTATGCCCAAACTGGGAACCTTTAACCTGCATGCCTCTTTACTGCCAGACTACCGTGGCGCTGCACCGATCAACTGGGCACTGATTAATGGTGATACACAAAGCGGTGTGACCACATTCATGTTGAACCGAGAGATCGACAAAGGCGATATTCTGGGCCAAAAAACCGTACCGATCACTCCTGACGATAATGCCGGCAGTTTGCATGATAAATTAATGGCGGTCGGAGCCGAACTCGTCAGGGAGACAATCGATATGATTGCGGAAGGGAAACCACCCATTCCCCAACCTCAGACAGATCATTTCAGACCGGCTCCGAAGATTTTCAAAGAGACTTGTCGGATCGATTGGTCGAAATCGACATCCGAGATCATTAATCTGATTCGAGGTTTATCACCCTATCCTGCCGCATGGAGCGAACTGTGCGCAGGATCTGAGAAGATCAGCGTCAAAATCTATGCAGCACATGCG
>CASDSC010000105.1 GCA_949283215.1 uncultured Alistipes sp.
CAGACAGGTTCAGCGAATTGATCTTCACCACTTTGTCCAGTACCATACTCTGGTAACGAGACGCTACCGGCACAATATGGTTGATCGCAAGATCGCCTAACACTCGTGACTCGATCTGGATCTTTTTCGTGTAAGTCTCCCAGCAAACCTCCGCGCGTGCATGCAACTCAACTGCATCGAGCACTCCGGTCTGACCAAACATGGAAACTGTAGCTTCATCCAACAGACGATCATAGATCAACGGTACAGACGTTTCGCAATCCAACCCCCTTCGTGCAGCCTCGGCCTTCCACTCGTCACTATATCCATTCCCATCAAAATGAATCGGCTTACTTTCCCGAATATACTCCTTGATCACAGCAAAAATCGCCTGCTCTTTTTTCGCACCTCCAGCCATCAGCTTATCGACAGCTTTCTTGAACTCAGTCAGTTGATATGCCACGGCAGTATTGAGTGCAATCATCGCACCAGCACAGTTCGCGGAAGAACCTACAGCTCTGAACTCAAATCGATTACCTGTAAATGCGAATGGAGACGTACGGTTACGATCCGTATTGTCGATAAACAACTCGGGGATATGGTTGATTCCGTTCATGCGGAAACCTGCCTTACCACTCACCTCGATAGCCTCTTCACAATCCATCTGCTCGATATGATCCAAAATATCTGACAACTGACTGCCGAGGAATATCGAAATAATGGCAGGAGGCGCCTCATTGGCTCCCAAACGATGGGCATTCGTGGCACTCGAAATCGATGCTTTGAGCAATCCGTTATATTTGTAGACCGCCATCATCACATTGACCAGGAAAGTAATGAATTGCAGATTTTCCGCAGCGGTTTTCCCCGGGCCCAAAAGGTTTACCCCTGTATCAGTACCAAGAGACCAGTTATTGTGCTTACCCGATCCGTTGATCCCTTTGAACGGTTTCTCGTGCAACAGCACTCGGAACGAATGTCGACGAGCCACTTTGCGCATCACCGACATCAACAACAAGTTATGGTCATTGGCCAAGTTCGTCGGCTCATAGATTGGTGCCAACTCAAACTGATTGGGTGCCACCTCGTTGTGGCGAGTTTTCACCGGAATACCCAACTTATAGCATTCGTATTCGAGATCCTTCATAAATGCCATCACGCGTGTCGGAATCGCACCGAAATAGTGATCTTCGAGCTGTTGGTTTTTAGCACTCTCATGCCCCATCAACGTACGCCCAGTCAGCATCAGATCGGGACGTGCCGCCCACAAGCCCTCATCGACCAAGAAATATTCCTGTTCCCATCCCAGGTAGGAATAGACTCTCTGCACTGCCGGATCAAACAACTGACAAACACTGACCGCTGCCCGATCAACCGCTTCAAGAGCTTTAAGCAGGGGTACCTTATAGTCAAGTGACTCACCGGTATAGGAGATAAAAATGGTCGGAATACATAAGGTCGTATCGACTACAAAGGCCGGTGATGTAGCATCCCACGCACTATATCCTCGCGCTTCGAATGTATTGCGAATACCGCCATTGGGGAACGAGGAAGCATCGGGTTCCTGCTGACTAAGCAATTTTCCTGAAAGCTCTTCAATCATTCCGCCTTTCCCATCATACTCGACAAAGGCATCGTGCTTCTCGGCCGTTCCTCCCGTGAGCGGTTGAAACCAATGCGTATAGTGTGTCGCGCCCATATCCATGGCCCACTGCTTCATGCCGGCCGCTACACTGTCGGCCATTTCGCGACTCAGCGGTTTCCCGTTCTTCATCGTCTCTTCCAATGCAGCACACACTTTTGCCGAAAGATACTTACGCATTTTATCCTCACTGAACACGTACATGCCATAATATTCCGATGCACGTTCTTTCGGAGCTTTCACGTCGAGGGCCTTCCTGCGGATAGCCTCTTCCACCATTTTAAATCTCAATGCAGACATAATTTTGTATTTAGGTGATTGGACTTTATGTTTCAATTTACTTCAGATAAATGCCCTTACGCTCGCACTCGGCAATCATCTCATCGGGCCAGAGACTGACCTGCACCTCTCCGATATGAGCACACCGCATCAAAAACATACAGAGGCGGGATTGTCCGATTCCTCCGCCGATAGAAAGAGGAATCCGATCTTCGAGCAGCGCACGATGAAACTGCAAATCAGCTCGTTCGGAACAGCCTTCGAGGTCCAGTTGTCGCAAAAGTGCCGTTTTATCAACCCGAATACCCATACTGGAGATTTCATATGCCCTCTCTAGCACCGGGTTCCATACGATAATATCCCCATTCAACCCTTTGTATCCATCCTGCGTTTCGGTACTCCAGTCATCGTAATCAGGTGCCCGGCCGTCGTGTTTTTTCCCATCCGACAATTTGCCGCCTATACCGATCACGAAAATCGCGCCATACTGACGGGCTGCCTCCGTTTCGCGTTCAAACGGCGTCATATTCGGAAATTCTTTCAACAGATCTTCTGATTGAATAAAGGTAATCTCTTCGGGTAGTATCGGCGTGATATGACGATAGACCTCATACACTTGCTGTTCCTGCCAACGGATTACCCCATATATTTTCTTCACGATCGTTTTCAAAAACTCCAGGTTGCGGTCAGATGCCGTGATCGTACGTTCCCAATCCCATTGATCGACATAGAGCGAGTGAATGTTATCCAGCTCTTCATCTGCCCGAATCGCATTCATATCGGTATACAAACCAAACCCTGCGGGTATCCCATATACCCCTAACTGCATCCGTTTCCATTTGGCCAACGAGTGGACAATCTCTGCATCTGCTCCTCCCAAGGCCGGCACTTGAAAACGAACAGCCCGTTCAACCCCGTTCAGATCGTCATTGATTCCCGTGCCGGACTTTACAAAAAGAGGTGCGGTCACTCGGCGCAAATCAAGTGATTCGGCCAACTTCTTCTGAAAAGAATCTTTGATCAACTTAATGGCTTGTTCCATCATTTCAGGCATCAATTTAGCCCGATATTGCTTAGGAATGTATAATTTCATCGTCGTTCTTGTTTTTTTGGAGAGGCCGGGTTGCTAATAGCTACCCGACACTCTCACCATATTCAACATTAAACCAAAACCTATTAGCTTCTCTATTGTATCATCGTCATCAAGCGTTATAGGATGTCTCGCCGTGTTCATAGATATCGAGACCTTCCTCCTCAACTCGTTTGTCAACCCTCAAGCCAACCGTCTTTTTGATTAGCGTAAAGATCAACAGTGCCATACCGAGTGCCCATGCGGCCGTAACCAGTGCACCCAGCACCTGTATCCCAAGGAAACTACACCCTCCGCCATACAAGAGGCCTGACTCGGTAGCGAACAACCCTGTCAGAATGGTACCCAAGCTACCACACACTCCATGTACAGATATCGCACCCACAGGGTCATCTATTTTGACCACCTGATCAAAAAAGGAGACTGCGAAAACCATAGTCGTACCGCATATCAAACCGATCATTGCTGCACCGAATGGGGATACCAGGTCACATCCTGCCGTCACTCCGACCAATCCGGCCAACACACCGTTGAGCGACAGGCTGAGGGTCGGCTTCCCATACCGTATCCATGCGACAAGCAGTGCGGCAAGACCTCCCGTAGCGGCTGCAATATTAGTTGTAAGGAATACTCGTGAGATAGCTGTAGCATTTTCTAATCCCGATGCCCCCAATTGACTCCCCGGGTTGAACCCGAACCAGCCAAACCACAACAGGAACACACCTAAAGTTGCGATCGTCAAACTATGGCCTGGAATAGCATATACCTTTCCGTTCCTGTATTTTCCAAGTCGAGGACCAACCATAATAGCTCCAATCAATGCAATCCATCCTCCGACAGAATGTACAACGGTGCTACCAGCGAAATCATGGAATCCGAGTTGAGCCAGCCAACCACCTCCCCAGGTCCAATGGCCCGAGATCGGATACACAAGAGCACTGATGGCTATACAATAGATCAAGTAGGCATGGAACTTGGTCCTTCCTGCCACCGCCCCCGACACGATGGTAGCAGCCGTTGCACAGAACATTGTT
Organism: uncultured Alistipes sp.; assembly: GCA_949283215.1. Lineage (GTDB taxonomy): Bacteria > Bacteroidota > Bacteroidia > Bacteroidales > Rikenellaceae > RGIG1874. The sequence goes on from CASDSC010000105.1 coordinate 4,025, forward strand.
TGGAAAACGAGAAATGCTTCTTTAGGTATATCGCCTTCCCATCCGGCATATCCAGCCAAATCAGGAATACCGAGCAAACCTCCTATCGATGGGCCGAACATCAGACCAAATCCGAGAATCCAAAAGAGTACTGTGCCGACACAAAAATCGAGCAAGTTTTTCATCAGAATATTCGCAGTATTTTTCGTCCGGCCAAACCCTGCTTCAACAAGCGAGAATCCCGCCTGCATGATGAATACCAACATCGAAGCCAACAACACCCACACCGTATCGAGCGAAGTGGCCAGATCAACCAAAGACCCGACAAAGGTCGGTTCTGCTATTGTCTCTGCAGCAACTGGCATTGCAACTTCCGGAGCAGACAACGTATCCGCTATCATTACAATCTCTTCCATTTTTTCATCTTTTTAAGTTACACATGCGGTTAGCTATTTCGCGTCGTCTTGGATATACAACGTCTTATCCCCGCTTTCCCCGGTACGGATACTGTATGTATTATCCACATCAGAGATAAATATACGTCCGTCGCCCACCTCTCCGGTCCGAGCCGACGCCAGAATAGCCTCGACAGTCTTATCGACATTCTGTTCGCGAACCACTATCGTCAACATCAAGCGTTCAATAATATCCGTTCCGTATATCACACCACGGTAAATACGCTCCTGACGCGCTTTCCCGATACCTCGTACAGTCGTATACGAAAACCACTCTATATCTGCAGCCAACAAGGCCTCTTTGACCTCGTCGAATTTTGTTTTTCGAATGATTGCCTCTATTTTTTTCATTGGAATGATCGTTTATGGTGTTTTTAACGTGCGTATCCAATTTCGTTTCTGGCGGCCATGAGCTCTGTGGTCGTCTTTACCGACCTGCAATACGACACTCTTTTTTATATGCACAACTCAGAATGAAATTCCGACGATAAAGTTTACATAATTGAGTTGTGGGTTGACTGCCAACTGCGCAAAAACAGGAATCTCATATTTGGCTGATACAGGAATTGCCTTTGTCGCCTTAAGCGACACATTCGACACTTGAAATCCATCATATCCTCCCGGCAACCATGCCGGGGCTGCCCAGGGAGCTGCACCTATCGATGCATTCAAATCGACAGATCCTGCATGAAACGAATAGAACAATTCCACATAGGATGAAAACGCCTGTTTCCCATTCGCCTTTTTATCAGCTCCCGCAAACATGGTACTCCACGAAAGACCAATAGGACACTTGGGACCAAATTCATAAGCTACCGTCGCTTCGAAATAATGAGAATCGCCATAATTAAAATACGGAGCAAATCGACTATCTGCAAGATATTGGCCACTCCACCAGTAATCTGTAACACCTACAGAAAAACCATGCACTTCATAAGTCACTGAAAGGTCGATTTCTTTGAAATTACCGAGATCTGTCGACCCCCATGCACCGATCGAAAAACCTTTATAAGTCAATCCCAGATTGGGTTGCAAACTGAAACCACTCTGATATACACCTCGCCATACATAACTACTCACCACATCACCCCCAACACTGACCATCACCCGATCGTCCTCCATCTTCACCGGATCTCCGACCGCTTCAAACACACCCAATGCCCCCAAAAGAAAAGGTACAACTTGCTTTCTCATAACTCGTTTGTTTTAGTATTAGAAAATCGTACATCTAATCTTCCGACAAACGATTTTTTCGAAAAATCGTTTATCCACGTTTTCTACTCAACATCCCCTCTCGGGGATTTTGAGCCATCGAGAAATATTTTTGTAATCCGACTGGTTTCATAGGGAAGTACATTTAGCATTCCTTTGCCACAAAATTATATATTAATTTATACAATACAAATTTTCAAGGGGGTATTTTCATAAAAAATACATTTTCTAAACATATACCCCATCAAAAATAGGGGTATAACACCAAAATAACACCAAAACAAAAAAATCAAAATCAAAAGAAACACCCCCATAATATTCCAAGAACACACATACAAACAGCCTTATTTCTTCATTTTTTTAATTCAAAACACATCTTACACTTGCAAATTAATACAACCCTATCAATTCCCTCGCTTTTTTTACCCCACACAACCGACCAAACCCGTATTTTTTAACATTTCATTAAAATTTTATCGGAAGTTTTCGGTAATACGCCGGAAAATTCGTTTCTTTGTCCTCGAATTAAGAATTAAAATATCCGGACTATCGGGTATACCCGAGATGAATCACCCAAACAACTCTCGGTCACACCCGTAAATAAACTTACATTCCATGAAAAAGATCAGAGCAGCCGTAGTAGGATACGGAAACATCGGTAAGTTCGTCCTCGAAGCACTCGAAGCCGCACCCGATTTCGAAGTAGCAGGCATCGTGCGTCGTAGCACGGCCAACAACCCTGAAGCCTTGGCCAAATACAAGGTCGTTACCTCGATCAAAGAATTAGAAGCTGTCGACGTAGCCATTCTCTGTACGCCCACACGCAAAGTAGAAGAATACGCCAACGAAATTCTTGCTTTGGGCATCAACACCGTCGATAGCTTCGATATCCACACAGACATTCTGGGGCTACGCAATCGCTTGGACAATGTAGCCAAGACACACAATGCTGTTTCGGTGATTTCAGCAGGATGGGATCCGGGCAGTGATTCTGTCGTGCGCGCACTCCTCGAAGTCTGTGCACCTAAAGGTATCACCTACACGAATTTCGGCCCCGGAATGAGCATGGGACATACCGTAGCTGTCAAAGCAATCGACGGGGTCAAAGCAGCCCTTTCGATGACCATTCCAACCGGCACAGGAATTCACCGCCGCATGGTATACATCGAATTAAAAGAGGGTTATAAATTTGAAGACGTAGCGCATGCGATCAAAACCGACGACTATTTCGCTCACGACGAAACCCATGTGATCGAAGTCCCCTCGGTCGACAACCTGCTCGACATGGGACACGGGGTAAACCTGACCCGCAAAGGTGTATCAGGCCAAACCCAAAATCAACGTTTCGAGTTCAACATGAGCATCAACAACCCCGCACTCACGGGACAGATTCTCGTATCAACCGCACGCGCAGCAATGCGTCAAAAAGCCGGCGCCTACACAATGATTGAGATACCGGTCATCGACTACCTGTTCGGAGATCGCGACGATCTGATCCGCAGACTGGTATAACCCACAGGATCTACAACTCACGAATCAAACAGATATCCCTGACAAAAACTGGGAATTACAAACAAAATGAGAAGGCGGAGAACATGTTCTCCGCCTTCTCATTTTTCTCTTTCCATCCACCGCGTCTATTCCAGATATCGCATCACACTAAAATACGCCCGTCCACCATCTCGATTTTCCGATCCGCCATGACTGCCAGCTGCTCATCATGGGTTACAATCACTACAGTCTGCCCCAACCGATCTCGCAACGTAAAAAACAAACGGTGAATCTCCTCTTTATTTTTTGTATCCAGATTCCCCGAAGGTTCATCTGCCAACAACACAGCCGGACTATTGATCAATGCTCGTGCAATCGCCACTCGCTGCTGCTCCCCCCCCGACAACTCTGCCGGTTTATGTCCAGCCCGGTGATCTACCCCTAACAAAGCCAATAATTCACGGGCATGCGCCTCAACCTCAGCCCGATCCCGACCACCAATATATCCAGGTATACAAACATTCTCAAATGCTGTAAATTCAGGCAATAAATGATGGAACTGAAAGACGAAACCCACCTTTTTATTTCGAAACTCGGATAATTCACGGTCACTGAGTGCTTCGACCTCAACACCATCGATCTCCACCTGGCCCTGATCAGCACGATCGAGCGTACCTACAATCTGCAACAACGTAGTTTTTCCTGCTCCGCTTGGCCCCACAACAGCAACTACCTCACCTCGCGCAATGTCGAGATCGATACCCTTGAGCACCTCCAAGGTACCGAACGACTTATGAATTCCTTTTACAGAGATCATCGATTCCGTCCCCATACGCTTTATTTATTCACAGATTGATAATATTCGAATATCCGTACTGTCTGCACCGCTTCATGAACATCATGCACCCGCAAAATTGAAGCCCCTTGTCGCAAACACTCCCAATGCAAAGCCGTCGTTCCTGTCAATGCATCATCTGGCGTCACATCCAGCAATTTATATACCATCGATTTCCTCGACAACCCCGCCAACACAGGATATCCCATTGCACACAACTGATCCAAACCTGCCAACAAACGATAATTCTGCCCCAAATCTTTAGCAAATCCAAAGCCCGGATCAATTATCGGTTGCCGTACATCGCAACTACACAACCAGCGCAACTTCTGCTCAAAAAAGTGCCGGACATCCGACACAATATCATCGTACTCGGCATACTGCTGCATGTCTTGCGGGCATCCTCGCATATGCATCGCCACATACGGCAAATCATTCTTCGCGACCACCTCCACAATCTGCGCATCGAGATCTCCCGCAGAAATATCATTGATTATACATGGGCCAAATTCACTGACAGCCTTCTGCGCCACCGACGCCCTAAACGTATCAATCGATACGACTGCCTGAGGAAAATGATTGCGGATCACACGCAACCCCACGCTCACACGTCGCCACTCCTCCTCGGAATCCACATCATCCGCCCCGGGCCGGGACGAATACCCCCCAACATCCAGGATCGTAGCGCCTTCACTCAACGCACTTTCCACATACCGCAATATCTCGTCCTCTGACCGACGCCGGCTCCCTGCAAAAAAAGAATCTGGAGTCACATTCACAATCGCCATTACGACCGGCGACGAAAGATCAACTCTCTGTTCCCCTACGCGTATTTCCATACTTTATACTTTACACAGTTGCCTATGCAATTTCAATATTTGCTCCAATGCAGACTCTCTATCCTCATTGACAATCACATAATCAGCTCGAGCCCGACGTTCCTGATCGCTCATCTGGTTGGCGATTCGAGCTCTCACTGCATCCGATGACACACCGTCCCGACGGCAGGTACGTGCAATTCTCATGGTTTCCGGGGCTGTCACCACCACCACACAGTCAACCAACCGATCGAATCCGCTTTCGATCAAGATCGCACTCTCCATCACTACATAAGGCACCCCCTCCTGGCTTTCAACCCATCGTTCAAAATCAGTAGCTACTGCAGGATGCACAATACCATTCAACCCTTCCAGCAACTTACGATCATTAAATACAAGTTCTGCCACATATTTCCGATCGACTTTCCCTTCCCGATAAGCTCGATCCCCCAACAAACGGGTCACGGCATGAATTACCGACGGGTCCTCTTCCATCAACCGCCGCGCCTCCCGGTCTGAATCATACACACCGGCTCCCAAGAGACCCATTACTTGAGCCACCGTACTCTTACCACTACCTATACCCCCTGTCAAACCGACTCTCATCAACATATCCATCTATTTCGTCAACGTGATCTCAGGCAACATACCCACCGACAAGATTCGCACATCTTCTTTCTGCTTCGATATCTGATTCTGTAGTGAATACGGACTAATTACATAAAGATTTTTTCCGGCAACCGACGGAGTTACCTCCAAACGATTCAAATCCAACTTCAACTCCTTATTAAAAAAGTATTTATGGACAAACAACCGATAACCGGTACCTTCTACAACACAATCGACCTTAAACCGATTATCTCCAATGGCCACAGCCACGGGAATCGTCGTCGTATATGTATGGCTCAATTTTGTCACATACCACAGTACGGCAGACAAAATAACCAACAACAAAAATACCGGCGAACTATATTTCCGCAGTATTTTTTTCAAATACGCATATAATTTAGACAGTGTCATTCCTATTTGTTTTTTCATCGAGCCATCCCCCCAACAACTATCTTTCTCAAACAACTCCTTCACGACAAATATAGTGATTTATCCAGAATCCTCACTCCTTCCATCAACAGACATCTAATCCACGACAAAAGACCCTCGATTCATACTGCACATTTTCTGAAAATAAACATCTATACTCACTCCTCCATATTATTCTCCTATCTACCCCCCATTTACGCCGAGCGGGCGCCTCTCTTCACGAAAAGCGCCCGCTCTATCTTGTCAATACAATATCTTCTATTATTTCTTCTCTTGTGTTTCGGGGACATAGCGACTATTAAGACCCTCAAGAACCACAGTTGTAATATCAAGTGCCGGATCGGCATTCAATATCGGACCCGCCGACGATGTGGAAATAATCATACCATACCGGTAATCTTTATTGAACTCCGCCAGATACTCTACAATACTGTAATGTATTTTATTCAGCATAACCTGCTCTTCTTCGCTCAACTCATTAAAGAGCTTATCACGTTGCTGAACCCAATTCTGCTGACGAGTATTCAAATCCTGCTCCATCTCTGCAGCTTGTGAACGGGTAACCAATCCTTTCTCCACCTTATTCTGATAATCAGCCAGGGCATTTTCCAAGCCTTTACCGGCAGCTTCCAAGGTCGACTGAGCCTTTCTCGCCTTCACCTCATACTCTGCTCGTAAATCCGTATACATTTTGTAGCCACTGAGCAACGAATCCATATTTACATACGCTACCGTATTGCTCACCGCATGCGTTTTAACAGAATCTGCACCATTTCCGGCCACAGCCCCTACTTTGCCATGATTTTTGCAACCTACTGCAAAAGCCGCAGCCATGGCCATCACGAGTAAAATGTTTTTCATGAAATTATCGTTTTTGAATGTTTTACCACCTATCCGGCTATATACTGCACAATAAACCGGTCCGGCAAATATAATAAAATTCTGATTGGTTGTCACAAACCACGCAAAGAATCGACTCGAAATATCTCTCCTTTCGAAAACAGGTCGTTTTTTTCTATCTTGTAACCGGTTTCATTCTTACACAGAATTGTCGGCATTCCGGTTTCAAGTCGACAAAACATTAAGTCCTAAAGAATTATGTACGAATATATCCGTGGAAAAATTGCAGAATTAGCCCCAGCCTTCGTTGTGGTCGAAACGAATGGAATTGGCTATTATCTCAATATCTCGCTCCAAACCTTCACCGCATTAGGTAACCAAACGGAAGGTTTACTCTATACACATCTGATTGTCCGCGAAGACGCACACATTTTATACGGATTTTTTTCGCGCCAGGAACGAGAACTTTTCCGATTGCTGATCAGCGTATCGGGCGTAGGACCCAACACCGCCCGTATGATTCTTTCAACCTATGCACCAAACGATGTGTGCACAATCATCAGCACAGGCCGTGCTGACACACTTAAGAGCGTCAAGGGACTTGGCATCAAAACAGCCCAAAAGATCATTGTCGAGTTAAAAGACAAAATCATCAATGTCTCGGCATCAGCCGACATGACTTCGGGCTCTGCAACGCCGTCGGACGAACTGTTCGACGAAGCTGTAGCTGCTTTGACCATGCTCGGTTTTTCACGTCAAAATTCAGAAAAGGTACTTCGTCAGGTGATCGGAGACAACCCTACCGAAAGCGTAGAGAACATTATCCGTATGGCGCTGAAACGACTGTAATCACAACCTTTCGGCACGACAAAGCAACCAATCTGTCAACATTAAGGAATCGTTAAAGATCAACCGCACACCTTCCCGATATGGAAAATAAATTTATTTTTGCGGTGAAAAAAACCAAAACGAGAACACAACATGGATAGTATCTTTACTATTATCGTCATTATTCTGCTGGCTCTCGCCGTTTCGGGGCTGGTAGTCGGAGTCGCAAACGACGCCGTCAACTTCCTCAATTCAGCCCTTGGCTCCAAGGCAGCCCCACGTTATGTCATTCTGATCGTCGCCTCCGTCGGTATCATTATAGGCGCCCTCACATCGAGCGGCATGATGGAAGTGGCACGAAGTGGTGTTTTTTACCCCTCCGAGTTTACATTCTCCGAAGTCATGATGCTGTTCCTCGGAGTAATGTTCGCAAATGTGCTACTCCTCGATTTATTCAACACGTTCGGACTCCCAACCTCAACCACCGTCTCTCTCGTATTCGGATTATTGGGAGCAGCAATGGCCGTTTCGACAGTAAAGATCGCTGCTGACAGTTCACTCACTTTCGCCGACATGTCCCGCTTCATCAATTCGGGCAAAGCCATGGCAATCATCTTCGCAATTGTCATTTCGGTAGCTATCGCCTTTGTCTGTGGATCGGTCATCATGTATATTACTCGAATCATATTTTCCTTCCGATATCACAGCGTATTCAATAAATTCGGTGCATTGTGGTGCGGAATCGCCTTTGCCGCTATCTCTTACTTTGCGGTATTCAAAGGGCTCAAAGGGACATCTTTGATTAGTCCTGCTTTGCTCGATTTCGCACATCACAACCCTTGGACATTCATTCTCTCCCTTTGGGCGGGATGGAGTGTTCTCATGTTCATTCTGCAGCACGTATTCAAAGTACAGATTCTGCGTATCACCGTATTAGCCGGTACATTTTCATTAGCTCTCGCCTTTGCCGGAAACGACCTCGTCAACTTCATCGGGGCTCCTATTGCAGGATACGACTCTTATAAAATCGCGCTCTCGACAGGAAATATGGATATGATGATGGGCGATCTCAGCAAACCGGTCGTTGCTAATTTTGGATTTTTGATCCTGGCCGGTCTGATCATGGTGGCTACGCTTTGGTTCTCAAAGAAAGCCAAGACCGTCACTGAAACAGAAATCAACCTTGCCCGTCAGGACGAAGGTGGAGAACGATTCGGCTCAACGTTCGTATCGCGTGCTTTGGTAGGTGCTGCCATGAGTTTCAACAAAAATTATCAACGCCTCGTACCAGCCAGAATGCAAGTAGCAATAGAACGACGCTTCCGTCCGGTAGCCATAGCCAACAACGCATCGTTCGACCTGATTCGTGCCACTGTCAATTTGACTGTCGCGTCTCTGCTGATTTCAATGGCCACTTCGCTCAAACTTCCTCTTTCAACAACCTATGTCACCTTTATGGTCGCAATGGGTAGCTCATTAGCAGACCGCGCATGGGGGCGCGAAAGCGCAGTATATCGAATCACTGGTGTTCTGACTGTTATCGCAGGATGGTTCTTCACAGCACTGATCGCC
>CASDSC010000106.1 GCA_949283215.1 uncultured Alistipes sp.
AATCAATTTGCGGTTATCACGCTGATGAAGACCGATACTCGGTTCATCGAGAATATACAGTACATTGACCAACTTAGAACCGATCTGCGTAGCCAACCGGATACGCTGACTCTCACCTCCCGAGAGGGTACGCGAACTCCGCGCAAGGGAAAGATAGCCAAGTCCGACATCGACCAGGAAATGGAGCCGCTCGCGAATTTCTTTCAGAATTTCACCAGCAATTTTCGCCTCCTTGTCACTCAAACGCTTTTCGAGGTCCACGAGCCAACCGGACAACTCGTCGATACTCATGGCCGAGAGTTCCGCGATATTCTTGCCGTCGATCCGAAAATGGAGCGCCTCCTGCTTCAGGCGTGTACCTCCGCATACGCTGCACTTACGGCGGATGACGAACTGTTCTTTCCATTTGCTTCCTTTTCCGCTCGTACTATCCTCCTCCTGCCGGTCGATATAATCGGCCACGCCATCCCATGACACCATATAGTTGCCTCCGGACAACCCCAAATCCTGCGTACCGATACGCAACGGTTCGGAATCACCGTACAGAATCGCATTCAGCCCCTCCTCCGAGATCGTACCCACCGGATCGTCCAGGGTAAAATCATACTTTTTACCTAACGCTTCCAGCAGGGCAAACAGAAGATTCCCATGAAACTTACCGATCGGAGCGATCGCGCCCTCACGGATACTTTTTTTCTCATCGGGGATTATTTTATCCCGATCGAACACAACCTCTTCGCCGAGGCCGCCGCAATGAGGACAAGCCCCTTGAGGCGAATTAAACGAAAAAGTATGAGGAGCCGGTTCGTTGAACGCAATACCGGTCGTAGGGCACATCAAATGACGGCTATAAAAACGCGAGCTGCCGTCGTCGTAATTATAAACGGCCATAGTACCTTTCCCCTGCCGCATCGCCTCCTGCAAACTCTTGAGCAAACGGTCACGGATTTCGGGCTTCACGACCACACGGTCCACCACGAGATCGATCGTATGAACCTTGTACCGATCGAGCTTCATGCCCGACACAATCTCCCGCACCTCTCCATCGACACGTACATACATGAAGCCCTTCTTCGCAAACGATTCGAACAATTCGCGGTAATGTCCCTTACGCCCCTTAACCACTGGGGCCATTAACGCCAATTTGTGTCCGTCATACCCCTCCAGGATCAAATCTGCAATCTGTGCATCGGTATAATGGACCATCTCCTCACCTGTCTCCGGAGAATAAGCACGAGATGCCCGTGCGAACAACAGCCGCAGGAAATCATTGATCTCCGTGACTGTACCCACTGTCGAACGCGGATTTTTATTCGTGGTTTTCTGTTCGATCGCCACGACAGGACTCAAGCCGGTGATTTTATCGACATCAGGCCGTTCCATCGTTCCGACAAATTGTCGCGCATAAGTCGACAAAGTCTCCATGTAACGTCGTTGTCCTTCTGCATAGATCGTATCGAAGGCCAACGACGACTTCCCCGAGCCCGAGAGCCCGGTTATCACCGTCAAGGCATGGCGGGGAATCTCCACATCCACATTTTTGAGATTGTGGACCCTGGCCCCCAGCACTCTGATTCTATCCTCTTCCACCGCTATCGTTCCTTTCTGAACCCGTCACCGGGCACTTTGACAGTATACGTTTTTTGTTTGGAATTCACATATTCATAACTGCGAATCCAATGATTCAACTCGCGCAACATCTTGTAAGTCGTACCGTTCGCTGCGGCAAATGCCGACCAGTCAATCTTCGCATCATTGATCTGAACCTCCCTATAATCGGTCAGCGGCTGATCATAATCAGACCGGGCAATCACGTAACCATATGCCGCAGGATTCTCGGTCAACAACTTGAATGCAAGGATCCGGAACAGATAACGCATCGTCTCTTCGGGCAACCACAAATCATAATAGCCCTCGGTACGTTGTTTGCCACGCCGGGTAGCGAGCCCTGTTTCCCCCAGGTTATACGCCGCAGCCGCCATCGTCCAATTTCCGAATCGCTCATAAGCCGACAACAGATGCTTACAAGCCGCCTCGGTCGATTTCTCGATATGATAACGTTCATCGATATTACTTCCCGTTTCCAGTCCATAACTTCTACCGACAGCGGGCATCAATTG
>CASDSC010000107.1 GCA_949283215.1 uncultured Alistipes sp.
CCTGCTGAAAATGTTTTCCCACAAGCAGCCGCCCCATGGTATTCTGTAACGGTAAAGGGGCATCCTGCAAATAAAGGTTCCGTGTATAAAGCATGCCCAGATCGACCGTCACCTGCTCATTGGGCAGATGATGATAGAGATACGCAAAATAGCGGGTAATTCCCCCCAGTTTTTGTATCCGGAACATCTGGTCATCATAAAGCACTTTCATCATAAACACATCTTATAAAACCGGGTCGAAAACAGGCATATTATTTCCCCGTACAGACTCTTACTCTGCGCACGAACAATCACAACCCCGACACTCTGTCGGATGGGGCCTGTCATGAATAACTCCTTCGACCTTTTACCAACAAAGATATACATTCAAGGTAGATCGGCAATATCAGGCAGACAAATATCCTCATCACCACCTTCTTTTCACACCTCAAGGCATACAAAAAATCCGTCCCCTCAAGTTGGGGACGGATTACTATGCCAAATATGTCGTTTTATTTCAACCCGGCCATTCGTTCACGAATCGCTGCGATCTTGGCCTCGGCATCAGACTTCTTAGCCCGTTCGTTTTCAACCACCTTGGCCGGCGCATTCTGTACGAACCGCTCATTACCCAACTTTTTCATCACCGAAGCGAGGAACCCTTCGAGATACTCCAGCTCACTCTGAAGTTTGGCCAATTCAGCTGCCATATCGATCCGACCTTCCATCGGCACAAAATAGACAGTCGTTTTGACAATAAATGAGGCCGCCGTAGGATCCTTCTCCTGTACCTCGTCAACTGACTCGAGGCCTGCCATCTTCATCAAGACTGGATTGTACACCGCATGATAATTCGCATCGGGCACTACTTTGAGTGTCAATGTCTCCTTATTGGGAATATTGCGCTCCTTCCGGATATTGCGGACGGCGGTAATGGTCTCTTTGACCAATTCAAATTCGTCGAGCAAACGGGCGTCGTACGCGCCAGCTACCGGCATCGGGCTGACCACAATACTCTCACCCTCCTTGCGCGGTGCGATGTGATGCCATATCTCCTCCGTAATAAACGGCATGAAAGGATGAAGGATTTTCAACAGACGTTCGAAGAAATCCTTCGTAGCCTCAAGCGTCGCACGGTCAATCGGCTGTTGGTAAGCCGGTTTCACCAATTCGAGATACCATCCCGAGAACTCATCCCAGAACAACCGATAAATCATCATCAGAGCCTCCGAGATACGATAAGCCGCAAAGTTGGACTCGATTTCGCCGAGTGTCCGATTGAGTACGGCATCGAACCAAGCCACGGCCAAGCGATTGTTTTCGCTTTGTGCGAGATTCTCATCGACAGTCCAGGTATTGACCAGACGGTACGCATTCCAAATCTTATTACCGAAATTACGTCCCTGTTCGCACAGGCTTTCATCGAACAGCAAGTCGCTGCCGGCTGCCGAACAGAGCAACATGGCAACACGCACCCCATCGGCCCCGTACTGTGCGATCAGATCGAGCGGATCAGGCGAATTACCGAGCGACTTGCTCATCTTACGGCGCAACTTATCACGGACGATACCCGTCAAATAGACATTGCTGAAAGGACGTTCGCCGCGGAACTCATATCCAGCCATGATCATACGGGCCACCCAGAAGAAGAGAATATCGGGAGCCGTTACCAGGTCGTTGGTCGGATAATAATAGTTGATCTGATCATTATCGGGATGGCGTATGCCGTCGAATACCGAGATCGGCCACAACCAGGACGAGAACCAGGTATCGAGCACATCCGGATCGCGCCGTAAATCGGCCAGTTGCATCGAGGTATCGCCGCTCTTCTCGCGGGCCAATTTCAACGCCTCCTCGGGGGTTTCGGCCACCACATACCCGCCTTGCGGCAAATAGTAAGCCGGGATCTGTTGCCCCCACCAAAGTTGACGCGAGATACACCAATCACGGATATTTTCCATCCAGTGACGATAAACATTCTTGAATTTGACAGGCACAAGTGCGATCACATCGTCCATCACCGCTTTCAAGGCCGGTTTAGCCAATTCATCCATCTTCAGGAACCACTGCATCGAAAGTTTCGGCTCGATCGGCACATTGGTCCGTTCCGAATAGCCCACATTGTTCGTGTAGGCCTCCACCTTTTCAAGCAATCCGGCAGCGTCGAGGTCTTTCTCGATCTGATCCCGCAACACGAAACGATCCATCCCCTCATACATACCCACTTTCCCGTTGATCGTTCCGTTGTCATTGAAAATATCGATCGTTTCGAGATTGTACTTTTCACCAAGCATGTAGTCATTCACATCATGTGCAGGCGTTACCTTCAACGCACCCGTACCAAACTCGATATCGACATATTCGTCCATGATGACCGGAATCGCCCGACCGACCAAAGGCACAATCACCCGTTTACCTTTCAAAGAGGTATAGCGAGGGTCATTCGGGTTGACACACAAGGCCGTATCACCCAATATCGTTTCGGGACGCGTCGTCGCAACAATGACCGCATCCTCGCTGCCTTCGATTTTATAACGCAAATAATAGAGTTTTCCCTGTGATTCACGATAAATCACCTCTTCGTCCGACAGAGCCGTCTGCGCCGCCGGGTCCCAATTGACCATCCGCACGCCGCGATAGATGCGCCCTTTGTTGTACAGATCGACAAACACCTTGATCACACTCTCGCTCAAGGCCGGGTCCATGGTAAACGATGTACGATCCCAGTCACACGAAGCCCCGAGTTTTTTGAGCTGTTCAAGAATGATGCCGCCATGTTTCTCTTTCCACTCCCATGCATGGGCAAGGAACTCTTCGCGCGTAAGAGAAGACTTATCGATTCCTTCGGCTTTGAGTTTCTGCACCACCTTTGCCTCGGTAGCGATCGAAGCATGGTCG
>CASDSC010000108.1 GCA_949283215.1 uncultured Alistipes sp.
AATTAACTTTTAATTATTGATATATAGATATTTATGTATATAATTCGATGGTTTTTATTTTGGTGGTTTTTGCCATTTAAAAACCGGCTCCGGGTACGATGAGAAAACCTCAAATGATTTATAAACTATCATCTGAGGTTTTCTTATTTTTTGTGTCTGTATCTCCTCGGTTCGGACGAAACGATATAATACATTTTGTCCGCAGAGCCTCTTTATAACTCTTTCAAGTCGGCAAACCAATAGGAATAGGTCTTTACCGATCCGTCGTCGAGGCGGATGTCGTAACTTTGAGAAAAGGGCTCGCCCAGTTGGAATGGAACGGGATACCGGAAAATTGGACCATCATAACAGAATGTGTGGTATTCTCCGTTTTCGCCGTTAGGATCGATGTCGTCCGGCAAGGAATTGACAAAGTCTTGGTCGATCATACGTCCTATGGCTGCGGCTCCAAGTCCGTCTGCCATAGTGGTTACCACGACAGTCTGAAGTCCCGAAGTGAGGAAATCGGTCATCACTTCCTCCGTGGTTTTGTTCCAGAGCGGTTCGACGACATCGATGCCGTGAGGGGCAAGGTGTTGTTCTCGATATTTGCGCACGTCGTGCAGGAAAATGTCCCCGAAGATAAAATGCGTTACGCCTTGAGTTTTGAAATACTCCACGGCCTTCGACATTGCGGCACCGTAATCTTCCATATTGCCTTTTGGCGTCAAGTCAACAATATGGAGGGGAATGCCGATGCTGTCAGCTTGCGCTTGCAGCAGCGGCAAGGGGTTTCCGTGCATAGTCGAACGGTGTGTCGTGCGGTTGACAGTGGTCAGTAATGCGATAATTTCGTATATGCCCGCTTGTTGAACGCGCAACAAGGCATGGGCGGAATCTTTTCCTCCGCTCCAGTTGAAGACAGCTTTTATGCGTTCCATATCACTTTCTCTGCACAGTGGAAAAATCCGCAGACCAGGATCAAATATTCAGGCAGTTGACCATCGGTTCCCCATTTCAGTTCGAGACCGAATAGTTCGGAGGTCGTACGTACGATGTCAAAGCCGCAAGCTTCGAGAGACGGCCGAACCCATTCCGGATGACGGCAAGGTTTTCCTTCGTGACGAGTACAACTGCCTTGGGGACAATATAAACAGGTTCCGGCATAGGCGAATGATCGTCCTCCGTAGGAACGTTCCATATCGAGCAGTTTTTTTTCGATCCGGATACGCTCGGGCCGGATCAAGGTCATTGCATCGGTAATAGGAAGATCAGGGACCCGAGGAGTAATTTTTGTGGCGACCAGTAATGTTGTGGTATATCCCTCGAGGTAACGATCTACGTTAAATTCGAAGGGAGGACAACCCCAGCTACGGCCATAATTGGGACAGGCACGGCAATAACTTTCAATGCGAGCGGCATCGCGGAAACGGGCGATGTATTCATCGGCAGGCAATGATACCGTAAAATCTTCGGCAATATATTGGAATTTAGAATCCATGAGACAAAAGTAATTGTTTCTTTTGATTTCGTCTGCTTTACCGTAGATAATCATTCAATCCTGTTGATCACTGTTCCCCTGCCATGATGGAACCGGGTATCGCCCATAAAGGTATGATGTGTTCGATATAGTTTATAAAGGGGTGTTAATTGGTTGGCATGATTCTGGAATCCGTGATTTATTGAAGTGGCATAAGTTCATTGTATGTAAAGACGATATGGGCCGGGATGTCGCCTGTTTCAATCTCCCACTTTTTTTTGCCGTTAGGATCGAAACAATAGAGTTTCCCGGGAGTTACATAGTCTTTGGCATCTGAAACAAAAATCTCGCGTGTATTGGGATTTACGGCTATACCGTAAGGAATGACGATCTGTTGTTCCGTGCCGTCAGAGATGAAGTTGCGTGTGACAACTTTCTTGGTTCGGACATTGACGATGGCATAATTGACGGTGTTACTCTGCGTAGGGTAATTCCATTCTGTGCTATAGACATAGAGAGAATCTCCGCATACAGTCATTTCGCTGTTTGGCAGCAGCTTGAATTCGTCAGTAACCTTGTCCGTCCGGCTGTCAATAACGTATGTTCGCGAGGGGACATCGTAGTAGTCGCCCCGAGAGGAAACCCATATCTGGCCGTATTGGTCCAGTTCCAGCCTGTGCAGATTGATTGCTACGTCGATTTTTTTTATTTCCTTGAATGTTTCAAGATCAATGACCGATACCGTGCGGTCATAATTGGGAACACGGTATCCCCCCGAATTGGCGACATATAGTTTTTTCCCGACAACGACCATTTCTTCGGGCTGATAGCCGACCGTACATGTTCCTACGATTTGCATGGTGGCCGTATCGATCTTTGCCACGTAACCCAGGCGTGCATTGGGGTCGATCTGCACGGGTCCTGCATAGGAACTGACATAGGCATAGCGATCCTTGAAAACGATGTAACGGCAATTGGGAATAGAGATTTGTGTGATGTGGCGTGCGGTTCGTACATCCATCACCTCAACGAAGTGTGAACAGTTGATTACTGCGTAGAGTTTTCCTCCGTAGATCTGTAGGTCGTTACCTACGTCGCCCAACTCCTTCACTACGCCCGGATTCCGCTCGGCATAGATGTTCTTCGTATAAACGCCTGTCGCATAGTCGAAATAGTCGAGTGTGGCTTTGTTGTTGCCCATGTTGCCTTCGTTGAGCAGGAAGAAGCCACGGATTTTCCGACTGCTTCCATCGGGTGTATCGTCGGGAGGAGTAACGGGAGTCGAGGTGGAGGGAACGACCGGTTCCTCCTTGCGACAAGCGCAAAGTGCCGACAGTGCCAAGATCACGATCACTGCCGAACGTACGAAATGGTGTGTACTCATAATATCCAACTGATGATGATTTTTACGTTAGTACCAGGCATCGGGTAGCATTGTACGACTTCGTATTGCTGATTGAGCAGGTTGTTTACTTCAACGGTGGCCCGCAGTTGCGAGTGGTTGAGGTGAAAATTTTTAGACAGGGCGACATCGCTCGTGTACCAGGCAAGGGCATGGTTTTCGGGAATGTTGGCCGACGATTCGTATCGTTCGCCTGTGTAGATGAAACTGTAGTTGAGGCTCCAATCGCCGAGACTCAATCCAATGATTGCCGAGGCGCTGTGCCACGGGATGTAAGGGATCTGTCCGCCGTAATAGGGACTGTTTGGGTCAGTGAAGTCCTGCGCTTTCTGATAGGTGTATGTTGCACGACAATCGATCCCGAGTTGCCCGAAACGCATCGATCCGCTCACAACGGCATCTGCACCGCGGATTTCGACATATCCCAGATTGACCATGGTCCATTGGAATTGATTCGATGTAGGCATGGCTATAATTTTGTCATCCACCTCGTTGTAGTATGCATCAAGACTGGCTTCCAGTCGCCAAAAACGGGCTTGTGGCCACTCTTTTGTGTAGGAAATACCCATGTTGTACTGGGTGGTGTATTCCGGTTTGAGGTATTTGTTACCGATGAAGGTATAGTAGAGGTCGTTGAGGGTGGGCATGCGAAATATCCGTTTATAGAAGGCTCGCAAGGCGAGATCCACTTCACGGAAGGGTTTGTATTGCGCTACGACGGTCGGGGTAAATACGCTTTTGTCGCCCGCTTCGGCACCTTGTGTACGTGCAAAGTCATCCACGAATGTATAAAGTAAACTACTTTGAACGGTTACCTTGTTGAACCGGAAAGTCGTTGCCAAGGCTGTTAGGGACGTAAGACGCGAAGGATAGACGAAATTTACCAAATCGGCCTTGAGCGTATTGTATTGCAGGTCAGTAGCCAGATTGACATCCCACCATTTGAATAGGGTGAATTCGTGGGCCGCTGAGAGATATGCCTCCTGTTGGTGGTAGTGATTGTCGACGAACATTGTCGTTACATCGAGTCGAGGGTCGGAGAGGTAGTGCAGGTAGTCATAGGCATATTTGGCATTGACCGCCAGTCGATAACGATCGTTCAATGCCTTGAAAAATGATCCTTGCAGGAAAAAGTTCGAATCCCATTGCCGATCCTCGTGGCGGAATTTTCCGGGTTCTTCACGAACGAAGGCCCCAGGGTAACCGCGTTCGGATTTGTAGAAGTAGGCTTTGACGCGCCAGTTCCCGTTGGGAATCTGACCGAAGAGTCCTTCTTCAATGCGAAGAGCCCGCACATCGCCGTTTTGTCGCACAGCTGTTGTGTCATATCCGTCTGCCTTGACGTAGGAAAATTTGTAGCGTCCTGTTGTATAGAGGAACTCTGCGTTCAATGAATTGGATATTCGGTTGCTGAGTCGTTGTTCGTAGAGGACAGATGGATTGATTGTCCCGAAGGAGCCGCCTTTTAGGGTTAGTTTAAGATTGTAACTTTTACTGTCTGTAAATTCAGGAATCCGTGTTCGGAGATATACGGCGCTGGCAGAGGCGTAGTCTTTGGCCGACTGCATGCCAGAACTTTTTTGTCCATTGTAGAGCGTTACCGCCGCCATGTTGTCGAGCGAGTATTTTCCCAAATCGATCTGTCCGTTTTGAGCGTTACCCAGTTGGATGCCGTCGTAAAAAACTCCGACGTGCTGTGTGCCCATACCGCGGACGTTGATCGTTTTCAGACCTCCTATTCCCCCGTAGTCTTTAATCTGGACTCCGGCGAAGTATCGGATTGCGTCTGCCACCGAGTGTGCGCTGAGACGTTGCAACAACTTTCCGTTCAGAGTCTGTGCAGGAATGACCTTTTCGGGTCGGAATCTGCCGATTACAACGATGGAGTCGATGTGTTGTCTATCATTGAACTTTGTGGAATCCGGCATTTGAGCAAAAACGGCAGCTGTACCTGGTCCTATGCAGAGGACCAGGTACAATGCCACAACAAATACTAATCTTTTATTCTGTTTGTTACCCGTTTTCACCGTATTATTTGTTCATGTTGAAATCTTTGATGTCGAACACTTCTGTCGATACCTCGCCGATCCAGCCGCATTGTTGATTCAGGGCAACCTGAATTTTTACGAAATCGATATATTTCAGGTTGGCATCCCGGCCGTCAAATGTCACGGCGTTGGAGATCTTGAAGTGGTTGTCGGTTGGCGCGGCATTGTAGTTGTCGTCATCACTTAATCGATCAATCGGGCTGTAATTATCGGCATATCCCCATTCGAAGGCCGGGTTAACCCAATAGGTCCCGTTTCCTGACTGGTCGTAACTCCGTGATCGAAGACATGGTCCCCGTAGTGTGTAGCTATCCTCAGCTACCCAAGTCGGATAATAGTAATCTTGTGAATGGAACGCGCCGAGATATTCGATAGCTCCGTTGGCTCCGCGGTTGTCGGTCCACAGGGTGTTCATCTTCGGAGCAGACGGCCGGTAATAGGTTACAGCATAATCTTGGATTGTTTCCTCTTTGCCGTATTCTGATCCTCGGAGTTCGTACCAGGTGTCGTTGGGCAAACCGTCACCGTTTTCATCCTGCATGACCCAGACGATGGCTGGTTCGGACGAACCGTTGAAGGCGTTGCCTGTGATGGCGATATTGTAGTCTCCGTCATTGTCAATACTGTGGTCGAATCCGACAACAATATATCCACCGAAACCACCTAATGAGATATATGCTTTTTGCGCGAGGATACTTTCTGCATAAGCGCAAGCTTCATCCATGGTGTTTACCGTATAGGAGTCGTTGATAAATTGGCCGGGAGCCGGCAGAAATTCGTAAACCTTGTTACAGGATACCTGGCTGTTTCCTGAACGGGGCCGATAGTAGGTTCCTTCGGCTGGACACACGTTGACAGTGAAAAGTTGGGAGGCCGAGAGATGATCGTTTCGCATTTCGAGTTTGATCATGTGTGTGCCTGTGGTTTGGGCTGAGAAGGCATATTCTGGCTTTTCATTTTCTTGCACGACCTCGCCGTCGATACTCCACGTGTAGGTGGCGTTGAATGCGTTTTTGATATCTACGGCTCTGATTCGGATTGTGCGACCGATAGCTACATTGTAGGAGGTTTGTTCGAAGTCCCATTCGAAGTCGATCTCATCAGCAGACCGTACATATACCGGAAATTCGATAAAATCCTCACCGTCTTCATTGCGTGTGTCGAGGCGTAGTGTATAATCGCCTCGTTTCGATGCGGTGAATACATAATTCTGTTCGTTACCTACCGTTTCGCCGTCGAGTGTCCAAAGATAGGATGTTTCGAGGGTTGAAGCGACCTGCGGTAGTAATGTCAGTTCCGAACCGAGTAGTACGGTAAAGCCATTTTCTGCGCCTGGTAATGAAATCGTTGGCGGTGTAGGATCGAGCACATCGATACGTAATTCTTCTTCGTCTGTACCCCCTTGGTTGGTTACAGTTAGGGTAATGTAATATCGACCACTCTGTTCAGGAGTGAATTTTAAGGTCGGCTCATTTCCAATTATCTCATTGTCGAGTCGCCATGCGAAGGATGCATCTTCGGCATTTTCGTATGTTGGACGGATTTCGATTTCTCGACCGGTCTTGACTGTGTAAATCGACGTTGGACTGTCGAGGGTAATTATTGGAGGGTCAGGTAATGAGAGTTTTCCCCCAGTATCGGAACAACTAGCCATAAGTAAACTGGCAAAAGTTGCAAAGAAATAATAGAATATGGTTCGTTTCATGTTTGGTCCCAATCAGTGAGTTCTATGGATTTGAACGGCACTACCGCCATGGGGCGGCAATGCCGTTCGAAATGCATTGGTTTTGAGTTGGATCAATAGGAAGCTGAGAAGAAGATTCCTGCCGGGAAGTGGGTGTAGTTTTGGTAGTCGGCGACCAGAGAGGGGACTCCCGAGCTCATGTCGTACACCGAAATATCGTTTGTGAGGAAACTCCAACCATATCCCAAAATCGTGTTGTAATAGTATTCTCCGGTTATAGGGTGGATTGCAGGCATATTGTATATCATGCCCCAGTTCGCGATGGTTGATTTAATGTCACCTAACGTTTCAGTGGTGTTAGATGTGAAATTGTGGCGGTAGATCGTGGAGGTGTTGTTGCAGAAGTAAATCTCGTCGCCTTTGGCTGAGATTCCTGGGGTGGCGCCCCAACCTGGAGATACACCTCCTTCGGTCAGAGTGTGCTTGTCCATCGAGTAGCCGGTGGCAGAGAGTTTGATGATCTGGGCAGGGTTGGTCGAGCACGAAACCCATAGATAACCCTCTTCGTCGGATTTAATGACTCCAGTTACGGTGCCATCCATTGCGACAGTCTCTACGACTGAGCCGTTTACCAGCACAAGAATCGATTTATTGGCTGGAGCAAAGACCTTGTTTCCGACAACAGCCATACGGTTTTTCAGGGCCCCTTTCGTTCCCTCGAGTGCAGTGAGAGCGCGCGAGTCTAAATCCAGAGTCCATAGACCGGCATTGTCGCGGATATAGGCGGTACGGCCGATTACAACTACATGGGTTGGCCATGAGAGTCCCGAGAGATCGTCGGTACTGAATTTATTGGTGTTTTTGAGTGTCTTGGCATCCATTTCGACCAACATGCCGTCGTTTCCGCCATTTTGTGAAATAATGTACATTTTGCCTCCGGTAATGAACAGGTCTTGCGCTGAATTTCCCAATTCCGAGTTATTCATTCGCCAGTAGGCATGGTCGATGACGTGTCCGTCGGCGGTGATGTAGATAAGCGAACCATTTTCCGTTGTCATGTTTCCCTCATTGAGGACAAATGTACCTTTGGAATCGGAAAAATCAACTGCACAAATGCGTGTAGAGGCGAATACCGTTTGGCCCTTGCTGTCGGTGGCAATAAGAGAAAGAATACCTTCGGTATAATATGAACCGGAGAAAGCAGGCGCTGTTACCTTTATGGTTCTGGATTTAGAATCGATTTCGGCAGACCATCCCTGTGGCACATTCATCAGATCAACCGCTATCACTTCGCCCTTATACGAAAGAGTCTGTTCTTCGCCGAATGTGAACGTAAAGTAATTGTCAATGTCATTGTCAGTTGACCCTAAAGGTAGCGTTTCGGTGTACACGAATGTGAATCCTGCGGGCGAGGCTTTCGGGATTGAGATCGTTGTTTTGCCGTCGGCCAGGGTGAAGATTACCTCGGTTTCTCCGTCCTGCATGTCGGAAAAGATTGAATCACCATCGCTGCCTTCGGCTTTGACTCCCATCGAAGACCAGTTTTGTCCTCCGTCGGTCGACATTTCCCACTCTGCGGTGTTCGGGTTAATACGCAGTTGCGGGGTAATGCCATCCGCACCTTCGGCTTTAATCTTATGTCCGTCCACCTCGATGATTGTGCCGTCGAGAGCCCAATAGTAGAGGTCGTCCTGGCCTTTGATTACAGAAAGTGCCGGGGCACTGGTACCGTCCTCCCCGTTTGAAATCGTAGCCGTTGAACCATCCGAAAAATGAATGGTATAACCGTCAGTGTTTTCGTCGACCGAGGTTATTGTTATATTCTGTTGTAAGGCTTTAACCAGTTTTTGAAGAGACTCGATGTCCGTGTTGGCTTTTTTCGCAGCTTGTTCAAGAAGTTCCATTCGCCCGTTCAAGTCGTTTACGGCGTTCCACAAATCGTCGTCATTGTATGAGCAGCTCCACGTTACAATGCTCAGGAGGACAATAGTCCAAAAGGTAAATAATCTTCTCATGTTTTTAAAATTTTTTATAAAGTCGAGTTCTGGTACGAATAAAAAATGCTTGCTGCGGGTATAAAACTCGAAGCAAGCATTTCTGCAAATGGGGTATATGGCCTGTAACGACGTGATTTTTATAGTTCTCACGCCGTAAACAAGTTCACGAATTTGTATTCCTGTCGCCATTTGAATCACATGGGTGATTGCACGACGGGAAGCGTAGAAAAAATCAAATTTGGGAAAGGGTGCGATGAGACAACGCGAACCGAACCGTTGCATTTGATTATAACCCGAAACCCGCGGGTGCCAATCATTTGTTAAGGCAGGTCTTCTGACTTGTCCCCGTTTATCGCGCCTTCCCAGTATGAACCAGTGGCAAAGATGTGGATAAACAATACTCCCTCAGGAGAGGACTTACAGCAGCGAGTACTGTTCCGGATTTTCACCGGATTCCCTTTTCATTTGTCCGGCATGCCGGACAAAAACCTTGACGCTGCAAAGGTAGTCATGTTTTTAATATATTGTTATCGCGATAACAAAAAAGTTCTGATGGGATAAAAAACAGGAAGTTGATCGATGTGATTTTTTATGATATCTTTCAGATTTACATTAAATTAATAGGCTGTACGATTCTTGCTCTATCTGTTGGCATAGAAAGTAAGTTGTCTTTTGCCTATGTCCCCCATGTGCAGAAAGTAAATTCCTTGTTGCCAATACATTGCTAAAAAACGGTCACTAAAAATTCGGTCATAATTGCATGTTAGCGGTGAAGAAGAAAAAATATTCATTATGTTTGCATTAACAATATTGTTAAATAATATTGTTAATTTTGGGTTGTGTATGAGAGAAAT
Organism: uncultured Alistipes sp.; assembly: GCA_949283215.1. GTDB lineage: Bacteria > Bacteroidota > Bacteroidia > Bacteroidales > Rikenellaceae > RGIG1874. The sequence continues at coordinate 9,445 of CASDSC010000108.1, forward strand.
GAAACAGTTAACTACGGAACAACGGATTTTAGAAGCAGCAGAGGAAGAGTTTCTTATCAAAGGGTTTGACGGTGCACGCACTACGACGATTGCCGAAAAGGCTGGTGTGACACACGCAATGCTACATTACTATTTTCGGACCAAAGAACAACTTTTCGAACGCATTGTGGCAAAAAATTCGTCCATCATCGTACAGACGATGATTGCAGCTATGGGGGATCCGCAGAAGCCTGTTATTGAACGTATCAGGTCGGGCGTTGTATCCCATTTTGATTTGATTGTAGCCCATCCTTTATTGCCTCGCTTTTTTCTGAACGAGATTATTTTGCGGCCCGAAAGGTATCACATGCTGTATGCTAATCTGAAAGAGAAGATTGCGACGTTGTTCTCCAATCTGCAAGCGGAGGTCGATCAAGCAGCGGCTCGCGGGGAAATGGAATCGGTAGATGTACGGAAACTGTTCATGAGTATTGTTTCGCTTAATGTGTTTCCGTTTATAACACAATTATTTGCGATGCCTTTGTTGGGAGATCCTGGAGATGATTTCAAAAAATTTCTTGAGGATCGTAAAGCTGAAAATTTAGAGCTAATCATGCGCAGAATAAAAAAACAGTGAGTCATGAGGTCATTTGTTTTCTGTTTGTTGCTGGCCGTTCAGACGTTGTATGTCGAAGGACAGTCGTTAGAAGAGTGCCGTCGTTTGGCACGGGAACATTATCCCGAGATCAGTCAGTATGGCTTGATTGCGCAAACCGAACAGTATGATTTGTCGAATGCTGCAAAAGCATGGATTCCTCAGGTTTCATTGTCGGGGCAGGCTACCTGGCAGTCTGCCACACCGACCTATCCGGAGATTTTTGGGGCTATCCTGTCGGAAAAAGGTGTGGATATGTCCGGTATCCGTAAAGATCAATACAAGGTGGCTGTCGATATTTCACAGACCCTATGGGATGGTGGACAGTCGAAAGTGAATCGAGCTCTAATCGATGCGGAGGCGGCAGAACAGCGTCATCGAGTGGATGTTGATTTGTATGCTCTACAGTCAAGGGTGGATGATCTCTATTTTGGAATTCTTCTCTTAGATGAACGGGTAGCCCAGACTCAGGCGCAGATCGTGTTGCTCGAGAATAACTTGTCGCGCATTCGGACCTGTTTGCGGAATGGAGTGGCAATGCAATCGGATGTAGATGCTGTGGAAGCAGAACTGCTTTCGGCCCGGCAGACGATGTTGCAGGTCGAAGCGTCTCGTGCGAGTTACAGACGCATGCTGGAGATTTTTATTGGGAGGCCTTTGGACCAGGTACGGCTGGAACGTCCGGCTATGCCAGAGGTGGCTGACCGTTCGTTGCGGCGGCCTGAATTGGGCCTGTTAGATGCGCAAGCTCAAACAATTGATATACGCCGCAGAGCAATTACAAGTTCGTTGATGCCGCGGTTTAGTGCGTTTGCCCAAGGCTATTATGGATATCCGGGTCTGGATATGTTCAAAAGCATGATGTCACCTGGATGGACTGTGAATGCCATGGTCGGTGTCCGGATGTCATGGAATATAGGGGCGTTTTACACTAAACGGAATAGCCTGGGAAAACTTAATGCGGCCCAGCGTCAGATTGATATACGACGGGACGTATTTGCATTTAATACGCGATTGCAGACGGCACAGGAGGAGGGTGAAATTGAACGGTTGCGACAGGTGATTGAATCGGACGGACAGATCGTCGAGTTGCGTCGCTCGGTTCGGATGGCTGCCGAATCTCAACTCGAGAACGGTGTAATCGAAACGACGGATCTGCTTCGCAAGATTACAGAAGAGACTTCGGCGGCGCTCAACCGGAGTACCCACGAGATTGAACTTTTGAAAACAATCTATGAGTTGAAATATGTTTTAAATCAATAGATCATGAAACGACTTATCTATATTGCTGTGGTGCTATTGTGCGTGTCGTGCAGTACGCAAACGGTATTCGATGCACAAGGTACGTTCGAGGCTACGGAGGTCGTTGTCTCATCTGAGGCAACAGGACGGATTCTGGATTTCGACATTGACGAAGGTATGCTGATCGAGGTTGGTTCTACGATTGGAACGATAGACAGTGTCCAGCTTGATCTGCAGCGTAAGCAGCTCCTAGCACAACAGACGGCATTACTCGGTAGCCGTCCTGATGTCAAGGCACAGGTGGCGTCTCTCCGTGCGCAGATCGAGAAACAGGAGTGTGAACGGAATCGAGTGTGTAATATGCTGCGCGATGGGGCGGCGACACAGAAACAATTGGATGACATTGATGCCCAGATTCGCATTTTGGAGAGTCAGCTTTCCGCCACATTGTCGGCCCTGGACAAAAATACCGCATCCATCGATGGGAATGCAGCTGCCATGGAGGCTCAGATTGCTGCATTGGATGACCGTATTGCCAAATGCCGCATTGTGTCGCCCATTACGGGGGTGGTATTGTCTAAGTATGCCGAAGCGGGAGAGTTTGCTGCAGTGGGTAAACCTATGTTGAAGATTGCCGATCTGGATCATATCTACCTGCGTGCTTATTTTACGTCTGATCAATTGGCTTCGATACGGATCGGTGATAGGGTGACTGTGACGGCGGATTTTGGAGGGGAGGCACGATATGATTATGAGGGCCGAATTATATGGATCGCGTCGGAGAGTGAATTTACTCCGAAAACAGTTCAAACAAAAGATTCGCGGGCCAATCTGGTGTATGCCGTTAAAATAGCTGTCAAAAATGACGGCCGCCTGAAGATCGGACTTGCGGGAGAGGTGAAACTTTGACATGGAAGCCATCGAAATATACGATATCTCGAAAAGTTTCGGGCCGGTACATGCGCTTGAATCCGTTTCGTTTACGGTTCGAGCCGGCGAGTTATTCGGACTTATCGGACCGGATGGTGCAGGGAAAACGACTCTTTTCCGTCTGCTGACGACACTATTGATTCCTGATCGTGGAACGGCGCGGGTTGGCGGTTACGATATCGTAGCGGATTATCGGGCGATTCGGTCTTGTGTAGGGTATATGCCTGGGCGATTTTCGCTCTATCCGGATCTGACGGTAGAGGAAAATTTAAATTTCTTTGCGGCTTTGTTTGGCGTGACAGTCGCGCAATCGTACAATCTTGTCGCTCCCATATATCGGCAGATTGAGCCCTTTAAGAACCGACGTGCAGGGAAATTATCGGGCGGTATGAAACAGAAACTCGCCTTATCATGTGCATTGATCCATCGTCCGCAGATTTTATTCCTGGATGAGCCTACGACAGGGGTCGATGCTGTGTCCCGAAGTGAATTTTGGAATATGTTGTCAGACTTGCGGCAACGGGGGATCACTATTCTTGTGTCGACCCCCTACATGGATGAGGCGTCGCGTTGTGACCGGATAGCACTCTGTAATGAAGGGCGTATTATGGGGATCGATACCCCTCGGGGTATTGTCCATCAATACGATACGGAACTCTATGCGGTCCGGGCCCATAATATGTACGCATTGCTCGAGGAGGCTCGCAAGGTCGAAGGTGTTGACGCGTGTTATCCGTTTGGTGAGGCACATCATCTTGTGGCAGGGTTGGGGTTCGACAGCGGACACTTTGCCGAAAGGTTGGGTTTCCTTGACGGTTTGCATATCGAACCGGTTGCACCGACGATTGAGGACGTTTTTATTAAATTGATGAAACGATGAACGATGTGGTCATTTCGGTTCGGGAACTGACGAAGCGATTCGGCGATTTCATTGCCGTCAATCGGATTAGTTTTGACGTACCCCGTGGCGAGATTTTTGGTTTCCTTGGGGCCAATGGTGCGGGGAAAACGACAGCCATGCGTATGTTGTGCGGTTTGAGTTATCCGAGCGCTGGGAGCGGTACGGTCGCCGGGTATGACATAAGGTGTGAGAGCGAGCGGATCAAGCGTTGTATAGGGTACATGAGTCAACGTTTCTCGCTTTATAATGATTTGACTGTCCGGGAAAACATGTTGCTGTTCGCGGGTATATACGGGTTGTCGAGACGAGAGGCTTTGGCCGGAAGTGAGAGGATGCTTGGAAAATTGGATTTTGTCTCGGAAGGAGATACGCTGGTTGGCTCACTGCCGTTGGGATGGAAACAAAAACTTTCATTTGCCATCGCGACACTGCATAGCCCCGAGGTTGTGTTTCTGGATGAGCCGACGGGAGGGGTTGATCCGGTCACGCGCCGCCAGTTTTGGGAGATGATATACGAAGCAGCGAGCCAGGGGACTACGATCTTTGTTACGACGCATTATATGGATGAGGCTGAATATTGTTCCCGGGTATCGGTTATGGTTGATGGTGAGATACGGGCTCTCGATACACCGGCCCGGTTGAAACAACAGTATGCTGCGAACTCGATGGATGAAGTGTTCCGTATCTTGGCTCGTGGCGCAAAGCGGGGGGAATAGAGTATGCAAAACAATTTTCTTTCTTTTGTTAAAAAGGAGTCGTTACATATTCTCCGCGATAGTCGTACGATGTTGATCGTCATGCTTATCCCGGTCGTTCTGATGGTGTTGTTCGGATTCGCCATATCGACCGAGGTCAACAATATTAAGGTTGCGGTAGTCGCTCCGAATCGGACGGATGCAATCCGTAAAGCGGTAACCCAACTTGCACAAAACGACTATTTTTCATTTTATGGTTATATATCTAATGATCAGGTAGATAAAAAACTGCGTTCGGGAGAGGTCAATGCCGTTGTTCTGTTTGTTCCTGATTATGAACGTCGCATGGTCGATGTCGGTTCAGGAGTTTCGGGTTCTCCCGTCATCCAATTGATTCTGGACGCATCGAATGTCAATACTGCCGGAGCTGCATCGGGTTATTTGCAGAGTATTCTTTGGGGGCCGGTATCGCAACAAACTCTGTTTGAGACACGCATGTTGTTCAATCCACAGATGAAAAGTGCATTTAATTTTGTCCCGGGTATTATGGGATTGATCTTTATACTGGTTTGTGCCATGATGACCTCTGTTTCGATTGTGCGCGAAAAAGAAATGGGTACGATGGAAGTCCTGTTGGTGTCCCCGGTCCGTCCATTCAAGATTATTATGGCCAAGATGATACCGTATTTTGCTATATCTTGTATTGTGCTGCTTTTAATTTTGTTCTTGGCTCATTATCTACTTGGGGTGCCGATGAGCGGCGGAGTCTGGGGAATTTTGTCGCTGTCGATGCTCTATCTTGTGCTGTCGTTATCCCTTGGGCTCCTGGTTTCGACGATTGCTCAGACGCAGGTTGCCGCTCTGCTTATTTCGGCTATGGTGATGATGATGCCCATTCTGATGCTTTCCGGAATGCTTTTCCCGATAGAGAATCTGCCAAAGTTTTTTCAGGTTGTATCTACGCTCATTCCCGCCCGTTGGTATATTGATGCTGTGCGGAAAATGATGATTCAAGGAGTTCCGATCGCCGAGGTGTGGTCCAATTGTGCTATTTTGTTCGGAATGACCGTTTTGCTTCTGGGTGTGTCGTTCAAAAAGTTCAACGATAAATTGGAATAGCGTTATGAGGGCCTTTGTCGTTCTGTTAAAGAAAGAGTTTTTGCAGATTCGCCGCAATTCGTTTTTGCCGCGTTTGATCGTTGCGTTCCCCATCCTGGTTATGCTCATAATGCCGCTTATCATGACGATGGATGTGCGCAATGTCAATGTCGTTGTTGTCGATCAAGACCTCTCGACCATATCCCGGCGTATTGTGTCTCATATCGAAGCATCAGATTATTTTACGTTGATAGGTGTTACTTCAGAGTTCGAACGTGCGATGGGGTATCTGGAGAAAGGACTAGCAGATGTGATTGTTCAGATTCCTGATGATTTTGAGCGTTATGTGGCGAATTCGATGGCAGCAAAAATCAGTATTACCGCCAATGCAGTCGATGCGACGAAGGGTTCGATGGGAATGCAGTATCTGATACAGACCATTACACATACAATTTCGGAGGTACAAGAAGAATTGGGGTCCACCATGCTTTCCGATTTGGTTACGATCCAGAATCGGTTTAATCCAACGCTTGATTATCGGCACTATATGATTCCGGCCCTGATGATCATGTTGTTCATTCTGATCTGTGGATTTCTTCCTGCGCTCAGTATCGTTGGCGAGAAAGAGAGCGGGACCATTGAACAGATCAATGTCACGCCGGTCAGCCGTCTGACCTTTATCTTGTCAAAACTGATCCCGTATTGGCTTATTGGACTTTTTGTACTAACGGTTGCTATGGGCATTGCTCGGCTGGTATATGGATTGTCTCCTGAGGGATCGATCGGAGCCATTTATCTCAGTGCTGTTTTATTCATCCTGACCATTTCCGGATTCAGTCTTACCGTTGCGAATTTTTCGGAAACCATGCAGCAAACCATGTTTGTGATGTTTTTCTTCATTATGGTTTTCATGTTGATGAGCGGTCTGTTTACTCCTATCGATTCGATGCCGCAGTGGGCACAAAGATTCACGTTGGTATTACCACCCCGGTATTTTGTCGAGATTTTGCGTGCAGTATACTTGAAAGGGGCGACTCCAGTCGAGTTGTGGGGTTCTTATGTGGCGCTTGGGATTTTTGCAGTACTGTTCAATAGTCTGGCGGCAGTGACCTATAAAAAACAGATTTAGCGTTGATAGGGCATCTCGATTGCTTTTTGCATAGGTAGGCCGGGAATGATGGTGTTATGTGATGGGGGAGGCCTATTGTGTGGACATGGATGACTTTGAAAACGTAAGATTGTCCATCTATTTTATAGTAACTGTCTATTCTTTTGCAGAAGTCCAATCGTTTTATTTGTGTAATAAATCAGAATTGTATTTCTGAAAACCACGTAACAAGTTGCTGATTTCTCGTTAAATGAGTATAGGCAGAGCCTGTCAGTTGAAGTTTGACAGAAACTTTCTAACCTGAAATGAAATGGGACGTTTGATGTTGACGATTTTGATGCTTGCGGCCACGCCGATGCATCTTTTTGCGAAGGAGATCGTTTTGGAGTCTCCAGATAAGAAACTGAATATCGCTATTACGGTAGACCAGACGGTTTCTGTGGCGGTGTATGCCGAGGCGCAGCAATTGTTTACCATAGACAAAATCGGAATCGATACGGATAAGGGCATGATGCCAGCTCCGGGGGCCAAGATCAAGAAAGTGACCACAAAGAGTGTTGACAATACGGTGGTGCCGGTTATAAAAGAGCGTACAGCCACAATACCGGACCAGTATAACGAGGCAGTCGTGGCATTCAAAGAGGGTTATTCGCTTCAGTTCCGGGTGTATAACAACGGAGTGGCCTATCGGTTTGTCACAGATATGCCGGGGAGGATACGGATTGATCAGGAAAATGCCGAGTTTATTTTCGATAAGGCTGCCAAACTCACCTTCCAAAAAGATTCTTATTCTGGTAGTGCCTATGAATCGGTTTATGTGTCGAAGAATATCGGGGACCTGACGGACGAGGATATGGGCAATCTGCCGGCTTTGGTGGAGATTCCGGGTTCGAAACGGGTGCTGTTTCTGGAAGCCGATGTGAAGGATTATCCCTGTATGTGGATCAAGACGGTCGGAGGGAACCTGAATATGCATCAGTGGAACTATCCTGCGACATACCGGACCGATGGCAATTCGTACAATCGGAAAGATGTCATTACGACTCGAGATTATATTGCCGATGTCGAAGGGAGCCGTACGTTTCCGTGGCGGATACTGGCCATCGAAGATAATGATATGGATTTGATGACCAATCAGTTGGTTTATTTGCTGTCACCCGAATGCATGATTGAGGATCCCTCGTGGATCAAACCGGGATGGGTCACCTTTGATTGGTGGGGCAAGAACGGAATCTATGGAGTGGATTTCAAGGCTGGGATCAATACCGAAACGGCCAAATATTTCATTGATTTTGCAGCGGATTATGGATTGAACTATTTTCTTTTCGATGATGGCTGGACGATTGACGATGACCTGACGAAAGTGGTTCCGGGTCTTGATATGGCCGAGGTGACGGCTTATGCGGCCACCAAAGGAGTGGATGTGCTGCTGTGGGTCAAATTTGCGTTGATCGACGACCAGATGGAGAAAGCGCTCGACCAATTCGAGAAGTGGGGTGTTAAGGGGCTTAAGATCGACTTTATGAATCGTTCCGATCAGGAAATTACCAATTTTTATTGGCGTGCTGCCGAGGAGTGTGCCAAACGGAAGATGGTACTCAATTTTCATGGGGCCTATAAGCCGGATGGTTTACGTCGGGCCTATCCCAATGTGTTGACCCGGGAGGCGATGATCGAGTTCGAAATGAACGGTGTGACGGATTACGTTTCTCCGGAACACGATTGCACGTTGCCGTTTATCCGCAACGTGGCGGGTCCAATGGATTACCTCCCAGGCACAATGAATAATGCATCTCGGTACAGATTCTGGACCAATGTGGCTACGCCGATGGGTTTGGGTACGCGTTCCCATTCGATGGCTGTTGCCGTGGTATTCGAGAGCCCGATGCAGATGGTCCCCGATGCTCCGACGGCCTATTATAAGGAAGAGGAATGCGGACGCTTTATCACACGCATTCCGACGGTGTGGGACGAAACAGTTCCTCTGGCAGGCAAGGTGGGAGACTATGTGGCTGTAGCCCGGCGGAATGGAGATGAGTGGTATGTCGGAGCTATAACCGACTGGACGCGGCGCAAGATGCCGTTGAAACTTGATTTTCTTGAGGAAGGAAAAGTATATGATATAGAGCTGTTCCGCGATGGTCCGAATGCGGAATCGATGGCTGTGGACTACGTGAGAGAGGTACGCCAAGTGAAGAAAGGGGATGTGATCGAAGCCGATATGGCTTCAGGAGGCGGCTGGGTCGCACGTATTTATTGATTATCTAACACCGCAAATGGCAAATTGTCCGGTTCTCGGGAAGAGACCGGGCAATTTGTTTTTATATTACATGTGGGAACCCCTGCGATAGTACCGGAATAAATGAGTGCCGTGCAGGATGAAACGGGTAGGTCATCAGGAATAAATTGTGGGGCGAGAAGTGTCACGATACGATAGATTGTGCTCCATGCTCGGTTCTCGCTAAAATATATTACTTTTGTTTGATAGAGGGGCCTCAGTCTTTTTGATGTAACCTGTTTTGTTTTTCGAAGTTCCTGAAAATGAAGGCTGCTATGGTGAAAGTATCATTGATCATTGCCACATACAATCGTTCCCGGAGTCTGTTGCGTATGCTCGAGAGTTTGCCGGCTCAGACGCTCGACCGCTCTCTTTTCGAAGTGATTGTGGTCGACAATAACAGTACGGACGATACGCGGACAGTCGTCGAACAATTCGCGGCCGCGCATACCGATCTGCGCCTTGTTTACCATTTTGAGTCTCAACAGGGGCTTTCACCGGCTCGCAACAGTGGGATCCGACGGAGCCAGGGAGGATATGTCGTGATCATCGATGATGACGAGACGATCAATCCGGAATTTTTATCGGCGTATTATTATCTTTTTGAGCATTTTCATGATGCAGAAGCTGCCGGTGGACGTATCGTGGCGCAATTCGAGACTCCGGAACCACCCCGTTGGATGTCGCATTATACAGAACGGGTTCTTGCCGGAATTCTCGATCTGGGACCGCATATCCGGCCTTTTACCGGGAATGCATATCCCGGGGGAGGTAATATTGGGTTTCGCCGATCCACGCTCGACCGGTATGGATTGTTCGATCCGGCATTAGGGCGGCAGGGCAGTCAATTGCTCGGGGGCGAGGAGAAAGATCTGATCGGTCGTATTCGAGCCGGAGGAGGAACCGTGTATTATCTGCCGAATGCCGTGATATGGCATTATATTCCGCCTGAGCGGTTGACCCGCTCCTATTTCGATCGGGTGACCTATATGGTCGGGGTGAGTGAGCGTACCCGGACACTCTCTAATGGTTCCTATGCGAACCGGTTAATTGCCGAGGCGGTCAAATGGTGCGGAACGTTGGTACTCTGGATTGGCTATTTGTTGCGGTTCCAGCCTGTCAAGGGCAATTGGCTCGTGCGAATGCGCTGGAATGTGACCCGAGGACTTTTAGGGTATGCAGTTCCGGTAAAATCTGATAAACGTTGAGGTTCGAGATGCGTTTTTTTAAAAATATAGCGACCTGCCTCGGCGAATTGGTGCAGTATCTGGATCGAATGGTGTCCAGTCAGATCTTTCCGTGGATGAGATGTACAGATCTGAGAGTCTGGACCAATATGACAGAGGCTTTACCTTGTGGCTCAGGATCTATGCGAGGTCATCGTACGTCCGTTTTTTTTGCCGGTAGTGAAAATGATGCTTCTGCCAGCTGTGCAGTGAATCAACTTGCATGTTCCCCGAGCGGTACTGTTCAAGCTAATGCTCATTTATCTGAATCGGCAGAGCCAACGGTTGGATCCAAGCATATTCTGATTGTGTCCGGATTTTGTGCACCCGAAATTACGCCGCGTGCCTTCCGGACAGCCGAACTGGTGCGAGAGTTGTGTCGTCGGGGACATCGGGTGACGCTCGTTCTGCCCAACAAAGCGATCTATCACGACCAGCCGTTTGAGGTTGAAGGGTTGACTATGTTATATTCCGCGTCTCCTATACAAGAGAATGGGGCAGTCCCGGTTCGCCGACGTCTGCGTCGTTATGTTCCCGAATGGGCGATGCGAATGATTCTGTACATCTATAATCATGAATATTTTGTAAAATATGACCGGGGACTGACGACCCGTCTGATGGAGATCGAAGGCGAGTTTGACGCTCTGATTTCGCTTTCGTATCCCGTCGCAGTCCATCGGGCGGCGATGTATGCGCTTCGGCATAACAAACGGCTGCATGTGCGACGAGCTTTGGCTGAGTTCAGCGATCCTCCGATGCGGGGCGAATACAATGCCCGTTTTTTTCCGCTCTATCATCGGTTTTTGTACCGCATGGGACGAGTATACGACTGGTTCGTCATTCCGGTTGAGAATGCAATAAGTTGTTACACTCGTTATAAACCGGTGTCCGAGATAGCTGTAATTCCGCAGGGTTTTGATTTTTCGCGGACATCAACGGCGGCGTATCAGCCCCATGAGGTGCCGACGTTCGCCTATGCGGGTCGTTTCTATCGCAACACGCGCGAATTGCGATATTTTCTTGAATATTTGGCGGGCAGGACGAGCGATTTCCGATTTGTGCTCTACCTGATCCAGCGCGACGAATATTTTGATCGGATGATTGACGAGTATCGACCTCGGTTACGGGGAACGATCGAGGTGCACGACGGCATTCCGCGCGAAGCGTTGATCGAACGTCTTGGCACGATGGATTTTATTGTCAATTTCGAGTTTACCTATAAAACGGCCACAGCCAGTAAATTGATCGATTATTCGTTAGCCAATCGTCCTGTCGTATCCTTCAGTGAACTGACATTTGATCCGGCCGTATTCGATCGTTTTTTGGCAGGGGACTATACTGATGCCTTGACTCTTCCCGATCGTGCACAATATGATATTCGCAACGTTGCGGCCCGTTTCCTTGAATTGATTGGATAGCAATAAGCCAATTGCGTTTCTGTAACCGAATTTTTCGAGGACTCGTCAGTCTGCATGATTCATGTATTCGTATTTTTGATTCTGTTAGTTTCGATATGTGAGGTGACGGTTCATGTGATAATTCGTCCTGAATACATTGTGCTATTTAGAACGGATATGATCGGAATCACGTAAATTTGCGTATCTTTGGGCAACCTGATGGGTTAACATATTTATTAGGAGGCGTTTAGCTTGATTCCTCATTGATGAATCTGGACAATTCAACTAATGTCGAGGGAAGAAGATAGGCGTCTCCTTTGGTTGTGTATATGGTGCCATTGAGGCATTGCATACAGCCAGAGGCGTGAGCTGTTTTCTTGTATTCGACAAAGGCTTGTCCAGAGCCAATCAATGATACAGGCTAACAGTCTTGCGCCTTCTTGATTTCAAGCATTCTCTTTTGAGACTGGAGGGAGATAAATTTATCAAAGAGATGGAATTTGAAGATTTATTACAGTCAGGCATCTTGAGGATTGCTAATCTAAGAGTGTCGAATAGCGGTTATAGAATAAATTCGACACAGCAGGAACGAGAGCGATTGCAGCAAGTGTTGAGTGTAAATTGTCAACGAAATTCGGAAGGTGATGAATCTATAGCTAGCCGTGAAAAAGAGAATAATCTTCGATTGTCCGATATGTCTGAGTTTCGGGACAAGGAGATTCTCCTGGGTATGTTGTGCCATTTGGTGTTTTTGCTGACGGTCAATCCGGTCAAGAACTTTTGGAGTAAAAGGTCCAGGATATACAATAGTTATTGGGATGCAATATTGGTTAAATATGAACAGACGTTCATGCAGTTCAAAAAGTTGTATCCTAGTGATGAATTGGTTGCCCTATTTGAACGGAGACTCAAGATAGTAAAAAGGAGACGATTCTTGAAGAAATACTTTGTAGTGTTGGGCCTTTGGTTGATTCTGATGATTGCGGGTATCTTGATTGCAACCAATGTAGAATAATCGCATTATGTATGAGAAAGGCCCGATTGCCAAAGGTCGCTTGCCGGAACTATGGAGTGTGAGTGTTTGAAAAAAACGGCGTCCTGACATTGAGTGATCGTATCTTGCTCGTTTTTATGTTGTGTGTCTTGATTGTAGATTTATGAGGCCCAAGTGTTTTTTGTGTTGGATGAACGTTTCTTAAAACGGTGTGATGGTGGCTACACACCTTTACAAATTAGGTAATTCCCTCATATGTCAGTATGTCCTGCATTCTTCGTTTTGAGGGGTATTGTTACAACTTTATTGGACGAGGAGATTACAACCCCTGATTTCGCTCCCGTCGAGACGTCCGAGCATACGGAAACGTTGGCTGCCCGGTAAACGGTGGTGTGTTGTATTATTTTTAAGTAATATTTTGTCGTATTGTCCGGGTATATTTTCTGTATGACCGAACTCTGCAGGGGAATTTTGATCTGTTAGGCGTTGCCCGAGATCCTGCGTTTGGATAAATGCACACGAGTATATGTTGGCCAGATCAATGACGTTGATTCCTCCCCTAGTTCCTGAAGGAGCAAAATCGAACGGGTCGTTCGGGTCGCGAATGATCACGCGCATCCATGGGGGGCATACGAATACTCCTTCACCATCCGAATAGGCCTGCGACATCAATTCAGCCATTCCATATTCGGAATGAATCCGCTCTACGCCGAATCCACGGCATAGAATGCGATGCATCTCTTCTTTGGGGAGTTCTTCTCGTCGGCCCTTCATGCCACCAGTCTCCATGACGATCGTGTCGGAGAGTTTGGGGGCGCTTGTTTCAGTCAGATCGAGCAGGGCGTACGTAACGCCGAGCAAGATTTTGGGTCCATTCGTACGTTGCATGTCGGAGATCAACTTGTCTGTATCGTGGAGATAAAAATCACCTCCGTTTGCACGGATCAGAGCATCGGCCATATAGACCAGAGAGGATCCTTCCCGTTCGAGATAGCTGGGCAGCAGCGCAAAGACAGGTATCTGTCCGTAGAAGAGCCCAAAAGCTTTTCGGAATGTTTTTTCGTACAGGGAGAGACTTGCCACATAGTGTCGTGCGGGGACCATACCCGAGGTGCTGCTGCTGGTGAAGATCTGCTCGGGTTCGTCCGGGCCGCAATAGATACGGTGACTTTTGAACAGACCGATCGGCAGGAACGGAATCTTATCGATCCGGTCGACGAGGTTGGGGTTGATACCGAGAGCGTCGATGTATTCTCGATAGGGTTGACATGTCCGTGCCTGGAATGCAAAAATTTCCAATGCAGCCTGTTCGAAGGCCGTCTCCGAATCGATCCGTAATATGTCGTCTATTCCGATCATATAATTCTGTTGTCGTTCGTTTGCCGGTGTTTCTGTCTGACGAGAATCATCATTTGTGCCGGTTCGAGTCTGTATTCGAGTTCGTTTTTGTGGGGAATGGACCAGGTTCCCCCGTTTGGGTCTACCCGTTTCCATTTAGTCTCCGGACCTATCCCGTCAATTTTCAGCTGGCCGGTCCGGACGGTATCCGAGGTGTTCGTGACGATGATCACCTCGTGGTCGCAGCCTTCGTATTGGTATGCGGCGATCGTTTCATCGGGAGAATAAGGTTGTGTGACGAGTTTGCCGTCGATCAATGCGTCGGCGTATTTTTTGCGAATTTCGACCAGATTGCGCACATATGCCGAATCCGCAAGGTGCGCATTGCAGAGCAGCAGATGATGTCCGGCCGCGAATGTCTGGTTCATCTGGTTACGGTCGGTTCCGTTGGCGAAATAGTTCATTTCGGGCCGGCCATACCGGATGGGCGAGGCGATGATCCGTCCCTGGTTGGTACGTTTCAGCCAAGCAAAGTCGGCATGCAGACCGCCGTCCCAATATTGCCAGATCGGGCCGCTTGTACTTTCGCCCATTACGATGGCCTCGGGTTTGATAGCTTGGGCATATTGGCGCAGGTGTTCCGTTTGACGCAGTACGCCGAGCGAATAGGCGGCCGGAGTGATCGTTCCGGATTCGAGGGTGTTGCAACCTATGTTCATCGCCCAACACCACGAGTCGAAGAAGATACCGTCGACATCGTATTGACCGATCAGCCGATCAATAATTTTCTCGAGATGTTCGGTCCACGTGGGCGAATTGGGATTCATCGAGTAATTGTGTTCATAGAATTCGGCCAGATTTCCGTCGCTCCAGCGGATCGCGATCTGCTCTCCGATCGCTTGTCCGATATGGGAATATTTAAGTGCGATGAACGGTTCTACATACACGATGACTTTTCCGCCCCGTTCGTGTATGGCCTTGATACCGTCGATGAAGGCCTGTTCGCCTCCAAGAATCTCCGAGGGAATATAGTCTCCCTTGTTCCAATAATCCCAGGGGATTTTTCCCATGTCGTCTCCCTGCCAGTAGTCCCAAAGGTAGACGATGTCGGTTCCGAGCGACTGGGCTTCGTCGAGGAGTTTGGGCAGTTCGTTGAAATTTTGGATTCTTGTTTTCAGCTCTTGAGACGGGAATTGCAGAAACATGCCACCTCCGCCACCACCCGAGAAGCCGTAAATAGCTCCGGCTTCGCGTAACCAGACGGGGATCTCGGGAAACTGCCAGTTCGGCCGGTTTTTTTCGACGAAATAGTCCACGGCATTCCTCCAACCACTCTGGCTGTATACGCCGATTGCCACTTCGGGCAATGTGTGTCGTTCTCCAGGGTCGAGAGTCATGGCATAACGACCGGTCAGCGTGTGAGCATCGAGGGTCATTTGGATGGGGACCTCCCCGCAGTTGGTGTTGCTCGATACATCGGCGACGAACCATCCGTTTCCTTGGTCGTAATCGTATATTGAGCAGAGTTCCATGTTGTTCATGGCTCGGGGCAGATATTCCGCAAACCCTGCGGCACCCATACCGATCGGGGGTATGGTGTCATAGAGCGGGACGACGGTTCCGAGCTCCTGCGGAATCATGCCGTACATCTTTCGCTGTACGCCATCGGTCCGGAACGCGGTGATCCACGGGAATGCCAGTCCGAAACTGTGTCGTGTCGGCCCTTGGTTTTCTACGAAGAGTTGTGCTGTGACCGTTCCTGGATCTTGTAGGCGTAGGGTCAGGGCAAATCCTAACTTGGCCCGATCGAACGCACCTTCAATTACCACTTCGTGTTTCGACACCTGTTCGGCCCGGGTCACTACGAGACCGCACGTGTCGGTCAACGGTTCTGCCCCACGTAGCAGGGTCAGTAGGCTTGATGGTGCCACCAGATAGTCGATTCCGTTGCGTCGATCCGACAGTTGATTGAGCGATATACGTTGCCGTTCGACGCAGATCTCGAGGCATATCGTCTTGTCGGCGAGCGTATACGTGTTTTGTTGTGCCACCGACAGGGATGGCATGCATAACCCGAATACGAGCGCTCCGAGGATCCGAATCTTTTTCATGGTTTTCGTTAGTGACCAATACGGAATACAAACGTTCCGACAGAAGCGATTAAGCTTGTTGTTCGAAGATTTTTACCGGTTTTCGTGTGATCTCAGATATTTGTGTGCGAAGTTCGGTTACAATGGGTTTTCCAACAGGAAGCGTTCGCAGTCGATAGCCGCCATACATCCGGATCCAGCCGCTGTAATTGCCTGGCGATAGGTGTTGTCTTGAACGTCACCGGCGGCGAATACACCTGCCACACTGGTTTTCGAACTTCCGGGGATGGTTTTGATGTATCCTTCGGCATCCAGGTCGAGTTGTCCTTTGAATATTTCGGTGTTGGGATGATGCCCGATAGCTACGAACATCCCCGCAACATCGATTACTTTTTCTTGTGCGTCAGGGCCTTTGAGCAGTAACCCGGTTACTCCGTTTTCGTCTCCGAGCACCTGTTGGGTGACGTGTCCGAACAGTATTTCGATATTGTTTGTATTCATCACCCGATTCTGCATGTGTTTCGAAGCACGCAGGTAGTCTTTGCGTACCACCAGGTATACTTTGTTGCACAAGGATGCGAGGTATGAGGCCTCTTCGCAGGCGGTGTCTCCTCCTCCGATCACGGCGACATCTTTTTTGCGATAGAAAAATCCGTCGCAAGTTGCGCAGGCCGAGACTCCCATCCCGCGGAACTGTTGTTCAGAGGCAAGGCCGAGGTATTTGGCCGAGGCTCCGGTAGCGACGATAACGGTTTCTGCCTCGATTGTTTTGCTTCCGTCTACTGTGACGATAAATGGGCGTTTTGAGAAGTCAACTGCCGTTACGGTGCCGAACCGCACGTCAGTTCCGAATCGTTGTGCTTGTGCTTTAAGATCTTCCATCATCGCGGCACCAGCAATACCCGAGGGGTATCCAGGGAAATTCTCGATTTCGGTGGTCGTGGTCAATTGTCCTCCGGGTTCTATTCCTTCGTAGAGGACGGGGTTCAACGAAGCACGTGCCGTATAGATTGCAGCCGTGTAGCCAGCAGGGCCACTGCCGACGATCAGGCATTTTACTTTTTCGGTTTCCATAATTAGTATTAGCATTGATGTACGAACAAAGATACGATATTTTCGATTTTCAGTGAAATCATAGAGCATAATCCTCGCAGGGGGATATCTGATAGATCATTGTGTGTTTTGTTTTGTAATTGAGTGACGGGTTGCCACGGTGGTGCAGGGAAAAAGAGCCGGGCGCTGGTCCCTGTAAAAGGGTCCGGCGCCCGGCCATGGTTGCGGATAGTCCGCGTCAGTTGATTAATAGAGGTCTGCCGGAGCAGTACGTTTTTTGTTCCAACGTTCACGCAGGCGTACCGAGTCGAATCCGAGGAAGCTGCCTACCGAAGCGGAGTTCCGTCCTTTGCATACGAAGCGGAGCGTGTGTGTGCCTGGGGTGAAGTCACGCGAACCGAGACTCAGTTCATCCGTTTTGGTCCACGGAGAATACATGTCGAGGTTTTCGGCAACCAATTCGCCATCGAAATAAACGTCATAGATACCGAAGTCGAACGATTTGGTGTATCGTAGGGTCAGTTGACGGCGTTCTGCCTTTTGGAGGTCAAAGTCCATTTCGATGAAAGCGTCTTTGCCGTTATCGGGCAGTTGGTTCGGGAAGAATACCTGCCCATTGCCCGTAAAGCCGTACCCCGCTTGGAGTGTGGGTTCCACTCCGTCACTGTAGCGGGCATTTTTGATCAATGTTTCACCTTCCACGATCAAGTCGATTTCCGGAAGTTTGCGTTCAGCGGCAGAAGGCAGTTTAGTGAAACGTTTGGGTTGACCTACCTGATACCAGAAAGCTACGGTCGAGAAGTCGTCGTTGCGTTCAGCGTTCCATTCGGGTTCGCCGGGAGCCAGTTCGTCTTTCGAGATCCATCCCACGTTTTCGATTTCGAATCGGAGTGATTTGGTGAACGAAACGGGGTCAGCAATGTGCCAGCGGTAGTAGTTCATGATCCAGCCCACTTGGTCGAATTTACCTTCTTCGTTTGGCGCACCGCAGTATGCATAGCTGGTCGGAGCCGACAATCCATATGCATGCATAGCGTAGTCTTCTGTTCCAGTTCCTTGAATGGTCGGTTTTTTGTCGCCGTCGATAAAGAATTTTTCGTCGCCTTCACCGAACCATTCCGGGCTGCGTGAACGGATATTCATAACGGTACCTACATAGTGTCCTTCGCCTTCAGCGTCGAGGATGAGGTAATCACGACCTGAAGCAGTGGGGAATTCTTGCCGGTATTGAGCACAGAAATAAGGGGTCTTTTCCGGATGCTGTTCGTCGATTTGGTAATCTACATAATAGTAGAGATTGGTTGGCCGATCGCTCTGGTTTTCGATTTCGATACGGGCTGATTTGTAGAACGGCATGATCCAGAAGCAGTTGTAAGAGTCTCCTCCTTCCACGAGTACCGGTAACGAGTTGACAGACATCCGTCTGCCGAAACCGCAAGCGAAGAAATCGCCGACTGGAGCTTCTACTGCGGGTTCTTTGGCTCCATCCCAATACATGCGGATTACCAATTCATCGTGAGATGCCATACCGGGACTATTCTCTGTTTTGGGCATGGCAGCCGGGAATGTGAGCCAGATGTGGCGGATCGAACCGCTACCCTGGATGTCGGCCAATAAGTGAGTTTCGCCCGGTGCAACGTTGTAGTTGTCCGAGTTGCTCGACCGTTCGGGTCTTGCCGACGAGATGCGGCAGGTTTTACCTTTTTGCAATTTGGTCAGATAGCCGAGCGGTCCTTCGAAAGAATCGCCCTGGGCACTGAGCATGGTCGTCATGCCGAATGTGACCGCGAGCAAACATAGCAATTTTTTCATGAGTAGTAATAAAATGTAGGGTTAATAAATGTTGTGTCTGTTGATAAGTAATGTTTGGTTTATACGGTTCCGTTTTTTGTAGCTCCACTATATGTCATGTGCAGTATAGGATAGGGTCGACCTGCGGAATCGAACATGTCCCGGCTTGTTTTGATGAATCCCATGTGGAGGTAAAATCCCACAGCGCTTTCGTTTTGTTCATTGACATCCACCTCTCGTATTCCATGAGTGACAATCAGGTGTTGTACCATGTATTTCCCAAGACCTTTACCGATTGAATCAGGACGAGAGAATAACATCTCGAGTTTGACACCGGAAACGGCGGCGAACAGTGCGATTTTTCCTTGTAAGTCTCGGATCATATAAACGTCCATCAAGGGAAGTGTTGCAGAAGTCAGAGGTTTGTAAAGCGCGATATCGTGTTCACATAAAAAATGGTGGGTGGCGCGCACCGATTTTTCCCACACTGCGACCAACTCAGGAAAGTCGGCTGGCGTTGCGGGAAGAATCAGAGTGTTGAGAGTGTGTTTCATGACTTTTAAGGAGTGTCAATATTTTTTAAATAGACACTCTCCTAAAGCGCCCAAAAATCCAAAGATTAAGATAAAAAACGATAACATGGTATTATTTTCCCTTGTTTGTTAAATTTAGAGATGTGACATTGCGAACAAATATAATAAATGTCTGTGTATTTTCAATTCACATAATTCATTTTGTTGTTGAATCGGGCGATGTGCTGGAATTTGTATAATTCGAGGGGAAAGCATATATTTGTTGATACCTTGGACCGAAGAACAGGTTGTATTATTGTTCGATAAATGAAAAAAGATTTATGAATGAAGAGATAGTCCGTTTGATCGATTCGGTGAAATCCCGGGCATTGGCAGGTGAGACAGCCGATCGGTCGACGTTGGTACGATTGCTTTCTCTGGATCCCGATTCTCCCGAGGTGGAGTATATGGGACGGGCTGCTCGGGAAGTGGCTCGAGAAGTAGCAGGCAATCGTGGAAAAATATGGGCTGCGATCGGAGTTGATTATTGCCCGTGTATGATGAATTGCAATTTTTGCTCTTTTGGAGCTCAGTGGGGCGTGATCAATGAGGCAAACGAATGGGATGAGGAGAAGATTATCCGTGCAGCCCGTCGTTTTGTGGCCGGGGGTGCTTCTTGGGTTACATTGCGAACGACTCAGTTTTATGGTGTTGAACGGTTGATGGCGCTTGTCCGTCGGATCCGGAGTGAGGTGCCAGGCAGCTATGAGATCGTGGTGAATACCGGAGAGTTTGATTTGCCAATTGCCGAATCGCTGAAGGCCTCAGGAGCCGATGTGGTATATCATGCGTTGCGGTTGGGCGAGGGACGCGATACGGCTTTCGATCCGCGTGACCGTTTGGCTACACTCGATGCTGTACGCCGGTCCCCCTTGCGTTTGGCATCATTGGTTGAGCCGGTCGGGGTTGAGCATACTCCGGAAGAGATGGCTGATGTTTTCCTGACCAATTTGCAGTATGGGGCTTCGTTGAGTGGCTCGATGGCTCGGGTCAATATCCCGGGTACGCCGTTTGGATGTTGCGAGGCGCTTCCGGAACGGAGATTGGCTCAGGTTGTAGCTGTTACCCGTTTGGGGGGAGGTCGCCAGACGCCTGATATCTGTGTGCATCCGCCCAGTCTGTTGGCATTGGAGTGGGGGGCTAATCTTGTTGTAGTAGAAACTGGAGCCATACCACGCGGAGAAGATGAGAATGAAGCCGATTGGCAGGGTTTTGGACCGGAAGAGGCAAAAGCACTATTTGCAGAAGCAGGTTATGAGGTATAGAATTTTATAATTTGAAATCCGATATTTACATGACAGAAGAAAAAGTACTTGAGTTATTTGGACAGGGCTTTGATTGTGGCCAGGTTGTCCTTTCGGCTTGTGCCGAAGAGACTGGTCTTGATGATGCGACGGCCAAACGGTTGGCTTCGTGTTTTGGTGCCGGGATGTTTTGCGCAGAGGTGTGTGGTGCTGTATCTGGAGGGTTGATGGCGATTGGGGCGAAATACGGACATACCGAACCGAATACACCCGAAGTGAAGCATGCGATGTTGGCGAAAAATATGGCTTTTCAACAGAAGATGCGTGAAGAGTTTGGTTCTACAGTGTGCCGTAAGATTTTAGGATACGATTTGACGATTCCGGAGCAAAAGGCAGCGATTGATCGTGAACAATTGCTGGTAAAGTTGTGTCCTAAGGTGGTTTGTGCCGCTATCCGTAATGTAAAGGAGATACTTTAGCGAGTCATTGTAAAGATATTATAGGCGGGATCGTTGATGTTGACGGTCCCGCTGTTTTTTCTATCTTTGAACCGTATAATGAGTAGAGAATTTCTCGATAGAGATATGTTGTGATAGAGCTGGCATTGTTGAAGTTGTGCCCGATTTGTGAGGGTATTCAGTAATAAAATATGAAAATATGGGAACGCTTACGAAAACTTATCCTGTGCTAGAGATGAGTTGTGCGGTTTGTGCCGCGAATGTGGAGAGTTGTGTGGCAGCCCTGCCAGGCGTACGTTCCGCAACGGTTAATTTTGCGTCGAATCAATTGCATGTGACATTTGATTCGTCCCAGGTGACTCCTGAGCAGATTCGTGATGCAGTTCGTTCGATCGGTTACGATTTGATTGTCGATGAGGATTGTGCCGATCAGCGGCAGGAATCGGCTGAACAGGTCCATTATTTTGCATTGCGACGGAAAACGATTCTTGCGTGGGTATTTTCCGTTCCTTTGTTGGTGGTCGGGATGGGGTTCATGGATATGCCCGGAGCCGATTGGCTGATGTTGGCCCTTGCGTTGCCTGAGTTGTTGTTTTGTGGACGGACGTTCTATGTCAACGGATGGAAGCAGGCTCTGCACGGACGGGCCAATATGGATACGTTGGTATCCCTCAGTACGGCGGTAGCATTTCTGTTTAGTTTGTTCAATACGCTGTTTCCCCAATTCTGGTTGTCACGAGGCATAACGCCTCATGTATATTACGAGGCATCTGCGGTGATCATAGCGTTTGTGTTGCTGGGCAAATTGTTAGAGGAGCGGGCCAAAGGTAGCACGACCGCAGCGATCAAACGGCTGATGGGGCTGCAACCACAGATGGCCCGGGTCGTGCGTGAGGGTGTGGAGTGCGATTTGCCCATTGCCGAATTGCGAGTGGGCGAAAGCGTGAGTGTACGGCCTGGAGAGCGGATTCCGGTCGATGGAACGGTGCTTTCAGGAGAGTCGTATGTCGATGAGAGTATGATCTCGGGAGAGCCGATGGCTGTGCATAAGAGTCCGGGAGATCGGGTGTTGGCCGGGACGGTCAACCAGCGGGGAGCCTTCACTATCCGAGCTTCACAGGTGGGGGGCGAGACGGTGCTGGCCCGCATTATCGAGATGGTACGCGCCGCTCAGGGAAGCAAGGCGCCGGTACAACGTATTGCGGATCGTATTGCTGCCGTTTTCGTGCCGACTGTCTTGGGAATTGCGGTGCTGACTTTTGTGATTTGGATGATAGTAGGTGGCTCGGGCAGTTTTCCTCATGCGTTGCTTTCGGCTGTGTCTGTATTGGTGATTGCCTGTCCGTGTGCATTGGGTTTGGCTACACCGACGGCCCTTATGGTCGGCATCGGACGCGGTGCGGAGAACCAGATCCTGATCAAGGATGCTACGGCGCTCGAACAGATGTGCCGGGTTGATACCATCGTATTCGACAAGACCGGCACCCTGACGGAAGGTCGGCCGACGGTGACCGCGTGGATTTGGAATGACCGGTCAGTCTTTACGGACAAAGAGCGAACTTTCTATTTAGGGATGGTTCGTGCGGCGGAATCTCGTTCCGAGCATCCGTTGGGAGAAGCGATTGTGCGTTATTTGGTAGGGCAAAATACGGAGGATGTGGAGATCGAGTCGTTTGAGAGCGTTACGGGGCGAGGGGTGGTCTTTACGTGCGGGGCGAATTCCTACTGGATCGGCAGTTTGAGAATGGCAGCTGAGCACGGTTATTTTGCAATGGATGAAACAGCCCTCCCGGGTAAAGATTCCTTGCCTGAAACATTATCATCTCGCATTCACCGTGCACAGACAGAGGGCAAGAGTGTGGTGTTGTTTGGTTCTGATGCAGGTTTGATCGCTGCGATTGTGGTCAGCGATCCGGTCAAACGGACGACGCCCGAAGCATTGGCCCAGTTGCGCAGAGCGGGTCTTGCGGTTTGCATGTTGACCGGAGATAATGTCCGAACAGCGTCGGCATTGGCTTCGGAATTGGGGATCGAACGTTTCCGGGCCGAGGCGATGCCCGACGATAAAGAGCGGTATGTGGCGGATTTGCAGGCGGCAGGACGCACTGTAGCGATGGTTGGCGATGGGATCAACGATTCGCAGGCGTTGGCACGGGCCGATGTGAGTATCGCGATGGGACAGGGAACGGACGTGGCGATGGATGTAGCGATGGTTACGCTCATTGGTTCAGATCTACGTTTGGTATCCAAGGCACGCACTTTGTCTCGGAAGACCGTACGGCTCATTCGGGAGAATCTGTTTTGGGCTTTTGTCTATAATGTGATTGGTATCCCGGTAGCGGCCGGATTGCTTTATCCGCTTTGGGGTGTATTGCTAGACCCGATGCTGGCGAGTGCGGCGATGGCATTCAGTTCGGTATCGGTTGTGTTAAATAGTCTGCGTTTACGGTATAAAAAACTTTGATTGGCGTGGTTGTGTCGGATATTCGGAGAGAGATTGTCTGTATTTTAGTTTTGCTTGTGTGATATGGTGAAAACAGCATGAATTTTGCAGCAATAGAATGTAGATAATTTCGTTCTCTTGATTATAAAGATGTATTTTGCTAAATAACGAAGAGGTATGAAAATCAGTCGTTTTAAGACCAACGCCAAGTGTGGCGGGTGTGTTGCTCGGATTGCTCCTTATCTGAATCGAATTCTCAAAGCGGACGAATGGACGTTTGATTTGGATTCTCCCGATAAAATACTGACGGTGAATTCCGATAAGCCGGATGGTTTGATAGTCGATGCGGTTCGAGAGGCGGGATATCGGGCTGAGAAACTCGAATGATTCGATCTAGCGGCTATCGATCGAGTTGATGTTGCGAAAGACACGAGTCTGTGTGCCCTGCAACAGTCACAAACTCTTTGCAAAATGAGGTGCGGTTTGTTGTGATATTGTTGTGTTTTTCGAAAACATTCTTTACATTTACAAACTAAACATCTAAAAATAGAATGTTATGAAAAAAGAGAAAAGTATCGAATTGCTGAATCGGGCCGTGGCCGACGAGATGGCAGCTGTCAATCAATACATGTATTTCCATTTTCGGTGTGACGATTATGGTTACGATTTGTTGTCCAATTTGTTCAAACGGACGGCTATTCACGAGATGACGCATGTTGAGCAGTTAGCCGAACGAATTCTGTTTTTGAAGGGTGAGGTTGAGATGGCTCCGTCTTCTCCGGTTCAAAAGATTCATGATGTGAAACAGATGCTGGCACGTGCTGCCGAGATGGAAGCAGGTAGTGTACGCGATTATAACGATTGGGCCAACGAGTGTGCAGCCAATGCCGATTCGGTAACGAAAAAGCAGTTTGAGGCTCTGGTTGCCGAGGAGGAGGCTCACCTCGATCAGTTCGAGACAGAACTCGAGAATCTGGAGAAATTCGGCGATCATTATTTGGCTTTGCAGTCTATCGAGCGGAGTAAGAGTGTGTCTGCCCAAATGGGCGCATCATCAGCGGAATAGGTCCAGATATAGAGCCTGAAGTTGCCGTTTGTGCTTCTGCCCTGCGGAATGTATTTCCCTTTCCATGATAGTATTGCAATCGGGATAGGGCATATGGTTTGGATTCGGAAGAGGAACCTCCTTTTCCGAATCTTTTTATGAAAGAAAAGAGTAGAGAATGGAGTGTCAAGAATTTGCCAAACTGAGGATAAAACGTTTAATTTTTAATTTCCCCGTTCAATTTGACCAACTCTACTGAATTTTTTCTACTTTTGTCGCTCATAGATGGTTTGATTGTAGACATCACTGATTTTTAGCTGTAAATTAGAGGGTACAATGACACTGGAAGATTTTGTCGTACGCGTAGCGACAGAGGAAGATGTTCCTTTTGCGCAGGCCATATGCGACGAGATGGCCGAATCGGCCAAAGCCCGTGGAACGGGTATCGCTAAACGTACTGCCGAATATGTGGCGGGAAAGATGCGTGAAGGAAAGGCTGTGATCGCCTTTCATAAAGACGGCACGTGGGCCGGTTTCAGTTATATTGAGTCGTGGGGTCACGGGGATTATGTGGCTAACTCGGGTCTGATTATCAATCCCAAATTCCGAAAGTTGGGATTGGCTCGTGCGATTAAAACCAAGACTTTTTTCTTGTCGTTGAAGAAATTCCCAGGAGCAAAGTTGTTCGGATTGACGACAGGATTGGCGGTGATGAAGATCAACAATGATTTGGGCTATCGTCCGGTAACATTCTCCGAGTTGACAGATGATGAGGAGTTCTGGAAAGGATGTGAGAGTTGTGTCAATTATCCGATACTCCAGAGCAAGAATCGAAAGAATTGTCTATGTACGGCAATGATCTTCGATCCCAAATACGACAAGGTGAAAGCGACCGAGCCAGGGGAACCGGGCAAATAACGAGGAAATTAATTAGCCATAACCTCGGGACGAAGAGGATTATGGTTGGCGGAGCCTTCGTGCAGCCGCATCAAACAGCAATAGATATGAAAAAAGTAGTATTAGCCTTCAGCGGCGGACTCGACACATCGTATTGTGCCATTTATTTGAGCCGGGAGATGGGCCTCGAGGTTCACTCTGTTATTGTTAACACGGGCGGCTTCAGTCCCGAAGAGGTTGCCGAGATCGAACGCCGCGCCTATTCGTTGGGTGTAGCATCACACAAATGTATCGATGTACGTGAAACTTATTACCAGACGTGCATCAAATATATGATCTTTGGCAATGTGCTCAAAAATTCGACCTATCCGCTGAGTGTAAGTTCAGAGCGTGTTTGTCAGGCAACAGCGATAGCTAAATATGCGGAGGAAATCGGAGCCGATTATGTTTGCCACGGAAGTACGGGGGCGGGTAATGATCAGGTACGTTTCGATATGATCTTCAATACGCTGATCCCCAATATCCCAGTGATTGCTTTGGTGCGTGAAAAACGGTTGAGCCGCGAAGAGGAGATTGACTATTTGCGCAAACATGGCGTAAAATATGATTTCAAGAAGGCAGAATACTCGATCAATCAGGGAATCTGGGGAACTTCGGTAGGCGGAAAAGAGACGTTGACGTCGAGCCAGACTTTGCCTGAGAGTGCCTATCCATCGCAACTCACGAAAGAGGGGGCAGAGAAGGTGGAATTGTGGTTTGAGAAAGGTGAGTTGAAAGGAATCAACGGTACGCAATATGCTCATCCGGTAGATGCCATTCTGGCTCTTCAACACATGGCAGCCCCTTATGCAATCGGCCGCGATATGCACGTGGGTGATACGATTATCGGTATCAAAGGACGTGTAGGTTTCGAAGCCGCTGCTCCGATGGTGATCATCAAGGCTCACCATATGCTTGAGAAACATGTGTTGACCAAATGGCAGTTGTTCTGGAAAGATCAGATCGCCGCTTTCTATGGTAATTACCTGCACGAGGGTCAGTATTATGATCCTGTAATGCGTGATATCGAGGCGTTCCTCGAAAGTTCTCAGCGTACGGTAACGGGTAAGGTTTTTGTGGAATTGCACCCGTATCGTTTTGTAGTAGTAGGTATCGAGAGCGATCACGATCTGATGTCGAATGCGTTTGGAGCCTACGGCGAAATGAACAACGCATGGACAGCTGACGATGTGAAAGGATTTGGGAAGATTTTCGGTCTTCAGACGATGATCTATCACAAAGTCAATAAGGATATGAAATAGTTTTTCGAATAAAAGTTCTGGAGCCGGAGATATTCTCCGGCTTTTTTTGTATCTTAGAGAGCACCAGTAGTGTTGAGTCGTAATGATTGAGTCTGTGTGACGTTGTTGAAAAAAGGTAGGAAAACCTTCATTGGGAGTTTCGTTGATCGTTGATGATTCTATAAATGTTTTGACTGCGTGTAGATTAGCGGTATGATCTTTGAGGTATAAGGTAATAGACCGTGAAAGATTCGGTCATAAGCAATATAGCTTTAAACTAAAACAAGATAGCCATGAAACATGAACTGCCACAGTTGCCTTATTCACTGGATGCTCTAGCACCGTTAATGAGTGCCGAGACGCTGGAATACCATTATGGTAAGCACCAGCAGACGTATGTCAACAATTTAAATAACCTGAT
>CASDSC010000109.1 GCA_949283215.1 uncultured Alistipes sp.
CAAATCAAGTTCTTGCTCATTCGCCAAACGTAATGCCTCACGTATCGACACCACCATCGGTGCCTCAACGTTATCACCCACCAAACGCACTTGCGGTGCAGTAATCATCTCATTGATGCGATGTGCTGCCTCTTTCTCAGGCTGCTTGCCTCTGACGTTGTTGTTCCGCGGCGGGAACGGTTTTTTTGTCTCTATAGCTTTGTCCTCCTAAACGGTTAAATTAAAAACAATAAGTCATCTATGCTTCAGGCTGGTCTGCTGGTTCGATAGCAGCCACCTCATGATTTACTTTATCGATCAGATAATCGGCAAACGCCTCCATGGTCATAGCACCCTTGTCCCCTTCGCCTTGCATTCGTACAGAAACCGTGCCTTCGTTTTCTTCCTTCTCACCGACTATCAGCAGGAACGGGATACGTTGCAATTCATTATCACGAATCTTACGACCGATCTTTTCGTTACGGTTATCGACCTGAGTGCGAATATCGCGATTATTTAGAAATTTTGAAACTTTTTGTGCGTAATCATTGAATTTTTCGCTAATAGGCAGCACAACAACCTGTTGCGGTGAGAGCCAAAGCGGGAATTTACCTCCGGTATGTTCGAGCAGGACAGCGACAAAACGCTCCATCGAACCGAACGGTGCCCGGTGAATCATAATCGGGCGATGTGGCTCGTTGTCCGCACCGGTATACGTAAGGTCAAAACGTTCCGGAAGGTTGTAATCCACTTGAATCGTACCGAGCTGCCACTTACGGCCAATCGCATCTCGTACCATAAAGTCGAGTTTAGGCCCATAAAAAGCAGCTTCGCCATACTCAACAACTGTTTCGAGACCTTTCTCGGCAGCTGCTTCAATGATAGCACGCTCCGCACGCTCCCAATTCTCATCCGAGCCGATGTATTTCTCGCGATTATTAGGATCACGTAATGAAATCTGTGCCGTAAATTTATCGAAACTCAACGTTTTGAAAATATAGAGCACGATATCAATCACTTTCATAAACTCGTCCTTCAACTGATCGGGACGTACGAACAAGTGGGCATCATCCTGCGTAAATCCACGCACACGAGTCAAACCGTGCAATTCACCACTTTGCTCGTAACGATATACTGTACCAAACTCGGCAAAACGCAACGGCAGGTCCTTATACGACCGTGGTTTGAATTTATAGATCTCGCAGTGGTGTGGGCAGTTCATAGGTTTGAGCAGGAACTCTTCGTTCTCATCAGGTGTATGAATCGGCTGGAAAGAATCCTTACCGTATTTTGCATAGTGGCCCGAAGTAACATAGAGATCCTTCATCCCAATATGGGGTGTGATGACCTGCTCGTACCCATATTTTTTCTGAACCCCACGCAAGAAGTTCTCGAGCCGTTCACGCAATGCAGCCCCTTTGGGCAACCAAAGCGGCAACCCTTGCCCCACACGCGGAGAGAAGTGAAACAATTCCAATTCACGGCCCAACTTACGATGGTCGCGTTTTTTAGCTTCTTCCAGCATGGCAAGATATTCGTCGAGCATCGACTTTTTCGGGAAGGTAATGCCATAAATACGGGTCAGCATCTTGTTCTTCTCGTTACCCCGCCAATAAGCACCGGCAATCGAGGTTAACTTGATAGCCTTGATCAGTCCGGTATTCGGAAGGTGCGGGCCACGGCAAAGATCCGTGAAACTGCCGTTGGTGTAGAACGTGATTGTCCCGTCCTGGAGGTCCCCAATCAACTCCACCTTATATTGGTCGCCTTTCTCCGTATAGGTCTTCAGCGCCTCGGCCTTCGAGACTTCACGGCGCACCAACTCTTCTTTGGTGCGGGCCAATTCTTCCATTTTTTTCTCGATCGCAGGAAGATCGGCTTCGGTAATCGGCGATGGGAGGTCCACATCATAGTAGAAACCATTCTCAATACTCGGTCCGATACCGAATTTCACACCAGGATAAAGCGACTGCAACGCCTCGGCCAACAAGTGCGACGATGTATGCCAAAAAGCATGTTTTCCTTCGTCGTCCTCCCATTTGAGTAATTTGATCGCTGCATCCTCTTCAATCGGCCGATTCAGGTCACGTGTCTGATCGTTAACCGAAATAGCAAGGACCTCCTGTGCCAGCCGAGGACTAATACTTTGGGCAATCTCCATGCCCGTTACTCCTTTTGGATATTCTCGGACACCACCGTCCGGGAAAGTGATCTTTATCATATCTAAACTCATTTAATTTTCTGTTTGAGGTAAATCGTTGACCGACACATCAGCGCCACGCTCACGTTCATAATGTTGCAGCGGATGGCGCGTCATATCAGCATACCTACGCCGATTGCGGAAAATATCGATCGCGGCATATATGGCAGCCCGCATCGAACTGGGATCTGCCTTACCGGTTCCGGCTATATCATATCCTACTCCGTGGGCAGGGCTGGTACGCACAAAGGGCAACCCAGCCGTATAATTGACTCCATCGGGTGAAAGAGCCTTAAACGGGGCCAATCCCTGATCATGATACATGGCCAACATAGCGTCATACTTAAGATAGTTACCGGACGCGAAGAAGCCATCTGCAGCAAACGGTCCAAAAGCCAGCATTCCGTTATCCGATGCCTCGACGACCGCCGGGCGTATGATCTCTTCCTCTTCAGTTCCAAGCAGACCGCCATCACCGGCATGGGGATTCAACGCGAGAACTGCCAGGCGAGGTTCGACCACTGCGAAGTCACGGATCAACGATTCGCGCAACTCTTTGAGATGAGATACAATCCCTTCTTTTGTAACCCCTGATGCGATTTGCGAAACGGGAATATGAATAGTGAGCAACCCAACTTTGAGCGTATCGCTGATCATCAGCATCAACGGTTGCACACCTCCCGCTTCGGTAGCGAGGAATTCAGTATGTCCCGTAAAGTGGAACGTCTCGCTTTGGATATTTTCCTTATTAATCGGGGCGGTAACCAACACATCGATCACTCCGGCTTTGAGGTCGGCCACAGCCGCATGCAATGCAGCGGCAGCGGCAGCACCTGCTTCGGGAGTCGAAACACCCGGTTCGATCCGGATATTTTCGTCCACACAATTCACCAGGTTGACCCGTTTGGCATTTGCATCACGAGCTGAGGTAATCTGATTGACACTGAAATTTTCCGCGCCTTCGATCCCTTTACGATAAAACGCCACGGCTTTGGCCGACCCGTATATGATCGGAGTGAACAACTCGGTAATATGAGAATCACAGAGTGCCTTGATAATGATCTCATACCCGATACCGTTGATATCGCCGTGAGTAATACCGACTTTTATTTTGTGTTCGCTCATTCTTATCCGTGTTTTACAAGATGCAAAGATAGTGGATATATTTCATAAAACGGCCATTTCAGGCTGAACAAATTCGGGGCGGATCAAAATTCTTGTGCGATTACACTTTTAAGAAAATACGTTGCCGATACAGAAAATAGAGAAATCCCCAGCACACGGCAATATAACCGATCGCGGCACATAACGGCTGGGCCGATTCCGGCATCAGGCCGATCGCTCCTCCGAACAGTGCATTCGATGTGTACGAGAAATTGATAAAATGCTGTGCCAGATAGATCGTGATGGAGTTGATTCCGATCACCTGGAAGAAAAAGGCCCAACGGCGGAAACCGAGTACATCCACAATATAATAGAACAAGGCGAACATCCAGACCGAATAGGCAGCAACCACACAGACAAAAGAACTCGACCACAATTTTTTGTTAATCGGGAAAAACTGGTTCCACGCCAGGCCGAGGATCAACAGCACGGCCCCGGCGACAGCGAGAAACAACACTTTTTTTGTATCGGTCAACCCTTTTCGTGACGATCTAACAAATTCGCCGGTAAACATCCCGAGCATCGCCGTAGCGATGGCAGGGGCAGTCGACAAGAGCCCCTCCGGGTCGAAAGAGCCCTCATACAGATGGCCCGGGAGCAGGAGCCGATCGATGTATCCGACCCAATTACCCTCGAACGTAAATGGACCTGCCCCACCCGCATCCGGTACCGGCACGAAAGCCATCAGCAACCAGTACCCGATCAGAATCCCGGCCGTAATCGCCACGCGAGTCCGCCGGCCGAATCGCACAAACAGCAGAGCTGCACACATCCACGCGATACCGATCCGCGCCAACACGCTCGCATACCGCATATTGGCAAAATCGAACGAGAGCAAGCCGTTATATACGCATCCCAAAAGAACGAGTAATACCCCTCTACGCAGAATTTTCAGATAGATCTGCAGATCCGTTCTTCCCTCAGCTTGCTGTTTGGCCAAAGAAAAAGGGAACGAGATCCCCGCGATAAAAAGGAATAATGGGAAGATAGTATCCTGATGCCGCAACCCCTCCCATCCGACATGTTCCATTTGCATAGCAAGCGTTTGAAAAAAAGAGGTCGGGAACAGAGTGGCCAACGCAACGAAGAACGAAGAACCTCCCATGATGAAAAACATGTCGAAACCTCTCAATGCGTCCAACGAGAGGAGCCGTCGAGACAAAGTTTGTTGTTCCATATTCCGAAATAGCCTAACGCAATACTGTATCAAATAATACAAAAACTACGGACCACTATATGTCGTCCGTAGTTTTCAATTACTAAAGTTAACCTTCAGGGATAGTCAACGATCGCATACCTTACAATCGCGGAAAAACACCCGATCTTACGGACGGAAAGTCATTTTATCAAGGCCGAAGAATCCCCGGTCATGACCCGGAGCCAGCGAAACGGATTCGACTACCAATTCGTTACGTCCCTTAACCAAGCGAACCTTACCCAAATTATACGGGCGTGTCGTTATCTCTCCATCCGTCAATTCAATTGCCGGTTCAAGATCCTGTCCATTGAGCCGGAAACGGAACGTACCGTAATCGGGCGCCAGCGTCAACAGCGCTTTGACATCATAAAAACCATCGACCTGACTGTCGAAAATCAACACGAGTCGGTCGCCCGGTTGAAAATCGCGCCAATAGAGCTGCATACCCTCACTCCACAAGTCACGCAAAATGGATTGGAGTTCGACGGTTCCGGCATAGCCCGAAACGGGCAGCATAGCCTCAC
>CASDSC010000110.1 GCA_949283215.1 uncultured Alistipes sp.
GAATTTTGACGATTTGAAGATATTAGGGCCTTTCTGGTGTGTGTTTTTGAAGGTACGTCTCAATTTACCATCCGTGAAGGTCTTGTTCCCTTCGAAATCGATCTTTCCGATTTTGACTTTTTTATTTTGCTTGACGACGAAAGTCACGTTCATTGCATTTTGCAAGAGGGTGTCATTTGTGACCCTGACGCTGACTTCGACATTGCGGAAACCTTTTTCCCTCTGATTTTGTTTGATGATCTCGACCGCATTGGTCAAGATATAATCCGAAAGTTCGCTACCTGATTTGAGTTTTAAATCTTTTTTGATCAACTCTTCAGCGGCACCTTGTTTCAGTCCTTCGATAATCCATCGGTTGACTTTCGGACGTTCTTTGAGGACAATCTCCAGATCGACCAAGCCGTTTTCTTTTGGTTCGGCATAGACTTTGACATCGGAGAAGTATTTGAGATTCCAGAGGTTGCGGATTGCTTGTGATACGTATTCCCCGGGTATTGTGACCGTATCGCCGGTACTTAGGCCGGCTTGATTGATCAAAATATTTTCATCGAAATATTTAACACCACTAACAATGATCTTATCGACCACATATTTTTTGGGGGTTGAGTAGTCCATTAACGGGGTGTGGGGCTGCATCGCTGCTGAATCGGTTTGAGCATTGGCCCGGAAAACCGTTGCCAGGCATACGATTGCTAGTATCACCAGATTGTTTCTCATCACAGTTATAAAGTCTCTATTGTTTGATCAGTCCGAATCTCCGGTCGCGTAACCGGAAGTTATCGATTGCTTTGTCAAATTCGGCTTCGTCGAAATCGGGCCAAAGCACATCGGTAAAATAAAGTTCGCTATAAGCTGATTGCCAGAGTAAAAAGTTACTCAATCTGTATTCTCCGCTTGTCCGGATCACAAGGTCTGGGTCTGGACACGGAGCAGTTGCCAAGCGCGCATTGATCGAATCAGGCGTAATAGCCTCCGGTGTCAATCTGCCTGCAGCTACATCGCGAGCAATCGAGCGGGCCACTTCGGTCAATTCCCACCTGGCGCTGTAATTTAATGCGATATTCAATACGAGCCGATTGCATTCGGCGGTTTCTGCTTCTGCTTCTGCAATTCTTCCACGCACTTCGTCATTTAAAGCCTGTGTATCCCCAATGATTCGAATTCGAACGCCCTGTTGTCGTAACTCAGGCGCTTCAATGACGATGTTCCGGCAAAAGATGTCCATCAGTGCATTGATTTCGTCGGTCGGCCGTCCCCAGTTTTCCGTTGAGAATGCGTATATGGTCAAATAACGTACTCCATGTCGGATTGCAGCCTTTACGACACACCGGACACTTTCGACCCCTTGTGCATGGCCGAAAATACGTTCCTTTCCGTGCTGTTTAGCCCAACGGCCGTTACCATCCATTATGATGGCGACGTGTTGGGGTGTCCGGTTGGTTTGAGTCATCGATCCTGGAAGAATTTGATTGGCAAATATAGCATTTATAACTCGATATACCGTAACGAGAGGTGCTTTTTTTCATGCTTTGGTTTCGTCACGGCGATCCATTCCCCACATCATTTTATTTCTTAACGTTTCGTAAAATGATATATTTTGTAAATGAACCAGAAAAATCGAATCTTTGGCTTTCGTCAGTCGGAACATGGCGCCGTCAGGGACGGAAAAATTCATATTGTCGAGCGTAACCGACGAACGTTGTCCACGGGTGTGTACCTTGAACGAAAGTTGGTTCATATTGGGTAAAACGACGGGACGCATCGAAAGATTGTGCGGTGCGATGGGCGATAGGACGAAACAGTCGCATCCGGGAGCCACGATGGGGCCGCCTACGCTGAGAGAATAGGCTGTTGATCCGGCCGGAGTAGCGACGATCACCCCGTCACCCCAATACGTTGCGATCAGTTCGTTGCCTACGTATGCGTCAACCGATATCATACTTGCTCCGCCCCGTTGAATGGAAAATTCATTGAATGCATAAGGGTATTCAGGGACGGTTGGGAAATCCCCCTCGACATGTAACAAGGCGCGTTGATCGACCGTATAATGTCCGGCGGTGAGATCGTCCAAGGCTTGTTCAATGTCGGTTTTCGCCACGTTGGCCAGGAATCCGAGCCTGCCGGAATTGATTCCGAGTACCGGGATCGGGCGTAATTGGAGTAACCTGACTCCCTCGAGAAATGTGCCGTCACCGCCGTAGCAGATCATCACGGACTGTTCGCTGTATGTATCGTCTATTGCCGTATACTGTTGGTTTGAAGGTATTGAGATGTCGGTCAATTCCTGAATGCGGAGGGCAAATTCTCGGTTTACCCGATAGCGCAACTTCCGCTTGTCGAGCGCACCGAGCAGCCGTTGAATTTCCTCGGAGGTGTGAGCCAACTGGGGTCTGCTGAAGAGTATGATTTCCAAATCCGTGTTCATTAAAGTTCGACAAAACCCGACATACGCCATGCAGCACAGTGCTTTGTGCAGTATGCCGATGGTTGGGAGACGGGGTGGCCCCTTTATTGCGGATTTATATGACAGCATCGAAATCCGCGAAATTTTGGTACCTTTACCCCACAAAAATAACGTTAAATTATGACAAAACTAAGTGTAAACATAAATAAGATCGCCACGCTACGTAATTCGCGGGGTGGCAATCTGCCCGACGTGATCGAGGCGGCGCGCAATGCCGAACGTTTTGGAGCCGAGGGGATCACGGTGCATCCTCGCCCCGATGAGCGTCATATCCGTTATCAGGATGTCCGCGACCTGAAGCGTACGATTACAACTGAACTCAATATCGAGGGGAATCCCATCCCCCGGTTCATTGATCTTGTGCTTGAAGTGGTGCCGGCCCAGGTGACCCTGGTTCCGGATGCGGAGGATGCCATTACTTCCAATGCGGGATGGGATACGCGGCGTCATCAAGCCTTTTTGACGGACGTGATCGCTCGTTTTCATGCAGCGGGTATCCGCACGTCGATTTTTCTTGATCCGCGCCCTGAGCTGGTCGAATATGCGGCCCGTACGGGGACCGATCGTATCGAATTGTATACCGAGGGGTATGCAAGTGCCTATGCCGAGGATCGGGAGGCAGCCATTCGGCCCTATTTGGAGACGGCAGTCGAGGCAGGACGGTTCGGATTGGGAGTCAATGCCGGGCACGATCTCAATTTGCAGAATCTCCGTTATTTTGCTGAAACGATCCCCGGGCTGTTGGAGGTTTCGATCGGCCATGCCTTGATCTCCGATGCGTTATATTTCGGGTTGGAGAATACGATCCAACTTTACCTGCGAGAACTAAAATAATCCAGCCGATGTTTTATACCGCAGCGCTTGAGAATCCAATTTTTCGCAAAGTAGGCCAGATGGCCGATCGAATGGGGGTCCAGGCCTTTGTGATCGGAGGGTATGTCCGTGACTATTTTTTGCGCCGGCCCTCGACAGATATCGATGTGGT
Organism: uncultured Alistipes sp.; assembly: GCA_949283215.1. GTDB lineage: Bacteria > Bacteroidota > Bacteroidia > Bacteroidales > Rikenellaceae > RGIG1874. The sequence goes on from CASDSC010000110.1 coordinate 3,450, forward strand.
GGTGACGGGGAGCGGTATTGCCCTGGCCGAGGCACTTGGCCGTGAGTTGCATACGAAGGTTTCGGTGTTCAAGAATTTCGGCACGGCCATGTTGCGTGCGGGAGACTGGGAAGTCGAGTTTGTCGGAGCCCGTAAAGAGTCTTACCGGGCCGATTCACGTAAACCGATTGTCGAGGACGGCACGCTGGAAGACGACCAGTTGCGACGTGATTTCACGATCAATGCGATGGCCTTTGCCCTCAATGCAGATCGTTTTGGCGAATTGGTCGATCCGTTTGGCGGGATGTCCGACCTCGAGCAGTGCATTATAAGGACACCGTGTGATCCTGATGTGACTTTTTCGGATGATCCGCTGCGGATGATTCGCGCGGTACGTTTTGCCGCGCAGCTTGGTTTCGATCTCTATCCGGAGACCTTTGAGGCGATTGAACGCAACAGTTCGCGTATCGAGATTGTGTCGCATGAACGGATCACTACGGAGCTGAATAAAATCATGCTGTCGCCGGTCCCTTCGATCGGTTACGATCTGTTCGACCGTATGGGGTTGTTGCCCTATATTTTACCCGAACTGGTTCGGTTGAAAGGGGTTGAGAAGATAAATGGCCGGGCGCATAAGGATAATTTTCTCCATACGTTGAAGGTGCTCGACAATGTGGCGTTACGCTCCGATAATTTATGGCTTCGCTGGGCTGCATTGCTGCATGATATCGCCAAACCGGCGACCAAGGCGTATGATCCTCGGGTAGGGTGGACTTTCCACCAACACGAAGTGCTCGGATCGAAGATGGTCCCGGCCATCTTCCGACGTTTGAAACTCCCGATGAATGAGCACATGAAATATGTGCAGAAATTGGTCTTCCTGCATCTGCGACCCATCATACTTGCAGAGGATATAGTGACCGATTCGGCTGTTCGCCGTTTGCTGTTCGAAGCGGGTGATGATATCGACGATCTGATGACTTTATGTGAGGCGGATATTACATCGGGGATTGAGTCGAAGGTAAAGCGCTATCTGCGTAATTTTGCACTTGTACGCGAGAAGTTACGCGAAATTGAAGAGAAAGACCGGATACGGAATTTTCAACCTCCGATCACGGGTGAAATTATTATGTCGACATATGGGCTTGCTCCGTGCCGTGAGATCGGGACGATCAAGGAGGCAATTAAGGATGCGATTCTCGACGGTCAGATATCCAATGATTACGATGAGGCATATGCGTTGATGGAACAGTTGGCCGAATCGATGGGGTTGCATAAAGTGTCAACTGACAGCATGAACCGTACCTTGTGAAAGCTGTTGACATAACGACTATTTGTCCAGAACACGATATTCGTTTGTATGATTCGGTATTGATACAGAAAAGAAAAAGGGCCCTCTTGAGGGCCCTTTTTTATAAATTCTATGAAATGTTTACCTTCCGAATACAAACCCGACAGATAACATCATGGATGCTATACTTTGGTTGTTTTGAGAATTGTTGTTAAAATCTGAATCTACTTTCGAAGTTACTTTGGGACTACTACTCGATGTAAACATTACTGCATATCGGAATTGAATGGATTTTTTATCTCCTACGGCGAGATTGTATCCTAAATTGATTCCAAATCCGATCAGATGTTGCCTAATTTTTGCGTTAGGATATTTGGCAATCAGGTAAGCATTGTTTTGATACACTCCGGCATACCCCAAGCTTCCCCCAACGCCTAAACAGTGTTTTTTGTTTTTGAGATAAAAATGGGTGTTTACCTCTGGACCGATATACACGATGTTCATGTCTCCTTTCATGTATTGGTACCAAGTTCCTCTTAAGCCAAGTCCAACCCGCGGATGTACAAAATAGCCGGCATCTACATTCAATCCAAATCCCGAGAGAGTATTGTGAGATGGGTTACTGGAACCATATTGTGTGCCTTTAAACAGGTAGGAATAACCGGCATCCAAACCGATATATCCTTTAGCCCAATCTTTTTCTTCACGTATGATTCTTTCCCGTTCTTGTTCATGCATGAAATAGTTGTAAAAAACCGAAGTCAGTGTATCTTGGGCTGCTTTAAAAGTAGTGTTTTGTCCATTAACTAAGGCCTGATATGTTACTTCCGTGCGGGTTACGTTTACGATTTTAACCTGCATTGAGTCGTTTTTGTCAGTGACAATCAGGTCTTTGCCAGGAACTGTTTGTGCATAGGCTGCTGTCCATATACCACAAATCAACAAGGAGCAGCATAAAAGTCTTTTCATATATCGCATGAATTGAGATTATACGGATTTATTTCTCGACTAGGAAACGATGAGTTGATCCTTAAGGGATAGCGTTGTAGTATTTAATGCCTTCCTCACGATCCACTACTTCGAAGAAAGGTACTCCAATGTTGTCACCCATTTTCAGTCCGCATCGGATAAAATAGATTCCTCCAGGTTCCAAGTCGATGGTAAGAGTCTGTTTTGATTCGGTTTGACCCCAAATCTTGGCGTCTGGCATTGCTTCAATTTTGACCTCAGCCTTCCAATTGTCATGTGTGGATGCAATTTTAGAATCGTTGAGGTACAAATCATAATTGACCATACCCGCAACCGGACGGAAGAAATAAATCTTGGCGAAGTTAATGTTTGCTAATGAATCGTCGGAAATTGTAGCACTTTCCAATAACATTGAATTGTCAGGGATATGCATAATGTCAGCATACAATTCGACTTTGTCCTGATCTTTTGTTTTTGTAATCAGTTTTGTGATTTTCACTAGATTGCCACCTGAATTTCGAGCTTCGGTTTTAGCTTTTTCGACAGCGACAGCATACGTGCTTCTGGGGGAGACTCCAAGAGCTGAGTTGATAATCGATGTTTGTCCGATAGCTTCGGCATTTGCCGGTACGGGGTCAGTTTCGCTCAATACGACGACAGGTGCTTCTTTGTCGAGCGGTTCGTATTTGTTATGACTGACCGTAGTATTGACAAGGGGGCCGCATGCGCTTAATATTAAACAGGATAAGGTGCACGCGAGGAAAGTATACGCGGATTTGAGTACCGGGTTCTTCATAAGGTTATAGAATTGGTATTTGTTGTGTAACGAAATAATCTCAATTTTCTGATGTGAAAAAGACAAAAAAATGTCATTTTTATTTTTCGTATTGGGGTTGTCGCGGAACTCTTCGAGGGCGTAACGCATCGAATTCTACCGCGCCGGACTCTGAATCGATGATTTGAAATGTCGGTTCACCGGATTGTTCTCCGGTACCCATGCCACAACGGATGTAATAGTGGACCCCTGGTTCGAGTATTAGGGTGATCTCTCCGGTTTCGCCACAATCGGCCCATATGCGAGCCGCACCACCTGCCGGAACTTCGACACTTTGTTTCCAGTTGTTAAAGGCCCGACACAATGGCTGATCGAATAGGTAGATGTCGTATTTTCCGAAAAAACCTGGGCCGCTCGGACGGTAAAAATGGAGCATCGCAACTCCTTTAGCTTTCAATGCGCTATCGATATTTTGAGCGCCGGTCCCTGCATAAAGTAACCGTGCGTCGATTTGATATCGATTTGTCCGACGGGTATTGGGTCCTTGACTGACGATTTGGACCACATTACTACCTGCTTTACGCGCCTCGGCCAACACAAGATTATATGCATCTTCCTGGGCTGAGCGTCCGTTTTTGTTTTTTCCTGTGGCCTGTACTTTCCCGATGTATACGATGTTCTTGATTGTCGAATCGTTTTCGGACAAGATGGTAATATTTGCGCTGTCCGATAAGGCAGAGTATGCTTGTGTCGCGATTACCGGTACGACACGAGGTGAACAGGCACACAATAACCCTCCGCCGACTAGACCGAAGAGTCGGCTCATAAAAACATATCGGTGATGGCTCATCGTTTCGAATTTATAAATCGTACTTGTCAGTCAATACGTCGGCGGATTGTCCGGATTCTGGGTTTTGTCCGAAAGTAATGTGTGTTTTTTTGTGCGTATTATACGCAGGTATGAAACATTAGAGTGATGATTTCGCTTACTCTTCTGCTTCGTTTTCCCGCATATTGTGGAATACGTTGACTACGTCGTCGTCCTCTTCGAATTTTTCGATCAGTTTCTCGATTGTTTCGCGTTGTTCAGGAGTCACGGCTTTCGTGTCGAGCGGAATGCGTTCGAATTCACCGCTGATGATCTCCATATTGTGGTCTTCGAGGTATTTCTGGATTTTGCCATATGCTTCGAAAGGCCCGTATATTACGATTTCTCCCTCATCTGCAAATACTTCATCTACCTCAAGATCTATCAGTTCCAATTCGAGTTCATCGAGGTCGATACCTTCGGTATGCGGGGTTTTGAAGACGCATTTGTGATCGAACATAAAGTCTACAGAACCGCTGGTTCCGAGCGATCCGCCTGCCTTATTGAAATACATACGTACGTTTGCGACCGTACGAGTAGGGTTATCCGTTGCGGTTTCGATCAACATAGCGATACCGTAAGGGGCGTATCCTTCATATACGACCTCTTTGTAATCGCCCATCTCTTTCGAGGTAGCACGCTTGATCGCGCGTTCGATATTTTCTTTGGGCATGTTGGCCGCTTTGGCATTTTGGATCAGCACCCTGAGTCGTGTATTTCCTCCGGGGTCAGGACCGCCAGCTTTGACGGCGATAGCGATCTCTTTACCCAATTTGGTGAATGTACGTGCCATGTTGCCCCAGCGTTTCAGCTTACGGGCTTTGCGGTATTCAAAAGCTCTTCCCATAAATATCTTGCGTTTAATTGTTTTCGATTTAAAACGTACAAAATTATATCCTTTTGCCGAGAATGCCAAGAAAAAGCGTGTTCGATTTTTGTAAATGTCCTGATTGAGTTCTTGGGGGGGCACGATTATGTTACTCTTTATGGATGTTGACAGGGAGGCGTATGGTGAGAATATTCCAAAGTGTTCGTATATTTGTCATTGAGAAAAATAATATGTATGGAACAACAGATTGCCGAAGCACTTGAGGTGTTACGCCGAGGAGGGATTATTTTGTATCCTACTGATACGGTCTGGGGTATCGGGTGCGATGCGACGAACGAAGCGGCCGTTGCGCGCATATATTCATTGAAAAAGTCTGAGAATAAGAAGAGTATGCTTGTGCTCGTTGATCGGATAGAACAGGTGGCCCGTTATATTCGGCGTGTGCCACAAGTGGCGTGGGAGTTGTTTGACGTAGCGGATACTCCGTTGACCTTGATTTTACCAGGGGGAGCAGGTGTAGCCCCGAATCTTATTCCTGACGAGGGGACTTTGGCAATTCGAGTGCCGAAGCATGAGTTTTGTCAGCGACTGATCCATCGCTTGGGTCATCCATTGGTGTCGACCTCTGCGAATATCTCAGGCGAGCCGACGCCGGCGACTTTCGATGCCATTACGGAAGAGATCCGCAACGGAGTGGATTGGGTGGCGCCTCGGTTGTGTGAGGGTACTCCGACGGGCCGTGCATCTTCGATTATTAAGTTAGGAGAATCCGGAGAAGTTCAGATCATTAGGGATTAAAATTACAATATGGTAGAGACAGAGATTCAGATGCGTTTTGCCGACACTGATATGCTGGGGCATATCAATAATATCAATATGCAACACTATTTTGATATGGGTCGGCAGGATTATATGCGTAATGTGTTGCAGGTGCCATTGGTGTGGGATAAGGAAGGAATGATTATGGCATCCGTTGAGACCCAATATCTTCATCAAACACGATTCGGCGACCCGGTATACGTAACTACGTGCATCGAACGTTTGGGTAATAAAAGTGTGACGATGTTTCAGCGTTTGATCAATCGGCAGACGGGTAATGTACATGCCGAGTGTCGTGCGGTGGTCGTCGCATTCGATTACGCTGCACAACGGACAATCCCGTTGCCCGAGGAGTGGCGTCGTCGGATTGAAGAACATGAACATATCGAAAAAAATTAGAAGAATGTTGAGATTTGTTGGAGGTATTTTGCTTTTGTGTACCTTAACTTTGACTGGTTACGGACAGCGTAACAAACAAAAGCGAGTGGATTTTGATACGACGGCGTTCAATGCCAAAGGTGATTTGGTACGCTGGTTGGTCAAATACGATATGGTGTCTCGCAATACGATGACCCATATGGTCCGGCATATTGGAAGCGAGGTTGCCAAATTGGGCCCAGAACGTTTCTGTTTCGAAAGTGATACGTCAGATGTGTGGTATGCGGTTTACGGGAAATTTGTTGACGATCAATACCACCAGGCTTTCCATTACAGAGTGAATGCGAATGCGATGATGCAAGCTTCAGAATCGGAATTGGATACTGCAATCATTAATCCCTATGCGCGATCTTTGCGCACGGCATTTCGCACGCTCAGTGCGTCGACTGATTCATTGTCTGTACGTTTGACCCCCTTTATTCGTCGTAATACCGATGCAACGTTTACAGTTTGGTTATTGCCTGCTTTTGAAGATTTCAAAGCAGTATACGGTGGTGAATACGTATATCAAATCGATGCGAGTGGGAATCATTTGCTGAAGGATGAGAGCTACCTTACCGGGCATTTCCGTGAGATCGATGTGGAAAAACCCTCTGTGGTGTGGATGGATTATTCGGGATGTGAAGAGCCTCCGTTAGGTGCGGTCTATTTTGCCTGGGCTTTCCGTACGTTTTTCCCGCGTATCATTATCGATACGGACCGGAGTGTAAGTATTTTGGTCAAGACTGAAGATGATTGGTCTTGGGTTCATAATACAAAGCAACCGGCAGAATCGTCCAAAAAGGAGAAGAAGAAAAAAGGATAGCGCTGTGCCTTTAGCGTGGGCTGGTACCATTCAGGTATTATGCATTGATGAGTCGAATTATGTGTTTACGTAATGTTATAGAGATGAAACGGTATTTATTGATTGCGCTGATGTCGGTTCTTTTCGTGCCGAGCTATGGTCAGTATGAATTGTACGAGAAATGCGAATATGTCTCTGGTGGTGATACGCTACGTTATCGAATCATGTATCCGGAAGGATATCAGCAGGGAAAAAAATTTCCTATGGTACTTTTCCTGCATGGTTTGGGAGAGTGCGGATCGGACAACGAGCTGCAGCTGCGTTTCGGAGCGGGACAGTTTGCGAACCCTGTCAATCGGGAGAACTATCCTGCTATTGTGATTTTTCCGCAATGTCCGAAAGGAAAATATTGGGTTCGGCAGCGTCCGGCAACATTCGATGAGGTCGGGATGCTCGAACAACCTTTCGAAGGCCCCATGACGATGGTGTGGGATATGGTGCAGAGTTATGCCGATACCGCAAAAGTAGATACACGTCGTATCTATGTGATGGGCGAATCGATGGGGGGAATCGGTACATTCGATTTGGTATGTCGTTTCCCTGATTTCTTTGCGGCTGCTGTGCCGATTTGCGGTGCCGTGAATACCGAACGGCTCGTGGCTCCTGCACGTACTGTGGCGTTTCGGATCTATCACGGCGATGCTGATCCGATCGTGCCGGTCGAAGCGTCTCGTCGCGCTTACAAGGCTTTAAAACAGTATGGAGCCAAGGTGGAATATATTGAATTTCCTGGTGTATGGCACGATAGCTGGGGATGGGCATTCTTGCAACCCGACTATCTCGAGTGGATTTTCAAACAGAAGAAATAAGCCCCGTGCGAAGAGCCGTTTGGGGTGGATAAAAAGAGAACACACGCCGATTGACGTGTGTTCTCTTTTTATTGAGGATGCGATCCGTTATGAGGTTTTGGACGGAAGATTGACCGAATTGTGTCATCATGACGCCTGTCATGACGACAGTGACATGAGCGGTGACATGTGTGACATTCCCGGCGCTCGGCAGAATTTGAAACAGTCAGCTTTCGGGTTCAGGGCCCGGTGAGTTGTTCTGGACAAAGGACCGTATTATGCCGTGTGCCGATTGTGTGGCGCCGAGAATTATTTCCATCCGGGTGCCGTGATCGCGATATCGTCGCCGTCGGGTGTGGTTAGGGCTACACCTGTACGCTCTTCGGTGATGTGCCCGATCACTTCGATGCCCTCACCGAGTTTGAACAACTCTTCCTGGCGGCTGATCGGAACGGTGAACAGCAATTCGTAATCGTTGCCTCCGTTCAACGCGGCAGTGACCGGGTCGATGTGCAACTCTTCCGCCATATCATAGGTCTGGCGTGCGATCGGAATACGATCGAGGTAGATGCGGGCTCCGCACTGTGACTGTTTGCAGATGTGGAGCAGGTCTGATGCCAGTCCGTCCGTAAGGTCGATCATTGCCGTGGGTACGATGCCCGCATGGTCCAGCGCTTCGAGAACCGAACGCGGCGATTCGGGCTTGAGCTGCCGGCCGAGAATGTACTCATGGCCCTGGAATTGGGGTTGAGGACTGTCGGAACCCGCATAGGCCCGCTTTTCGCGCTCGAGCAGGTGTAAGCCCATGTAGGCGGCACCTAAATCGCCGGTTATGCAGATCAGATCATTGACGTGCGCTCCACTACGATAGACAATTTTCTCTTTGTCGACGCTGCCCACTGTCGTGATGCTGATCGTTAGTCCGTTGACAGAAGCCGTCGTGTCGCCCCCCGCCAAATCGACTCCATAGGTCTGGCAGGCCAATTGTACGCCGGCATAGAATTCCTCGAGATGCTCGACTGAAAATTTTGCCGAAACACCCAGACCCAACAAAAGTTGACGTGGGGTGCCGTTCATGGCGTATATGTCTGAGCAGCCGGCCACAACGGCTTTGTAGCCTAAATGGCGTAGCGGTGTATAGACCAGGTCGAAGTCTATGCCTTCGAGTAGCAGATCGGTCGATACTAACGTGTATTGGTTGCCAGTATCGATCACTGCGGCATCGTCGCCGGCCATCCGTACACTCGTTGCCTGTATGGGTTTGAAATTGGCTGTCAGCCTGTCGATCAGCTTGAACTCCCCGAGTTCGGAGATCTCGGTACGTTTTTTTTCGTCCATCCGTTATTTGTTAATTTTATCACAAAGGTACGCCATCTTCTTGGATCAGCCAAAAAAAATCTGTAGGTTTGCCTCCCGTATTGCAGACTAAATTTTGTAGAATCATGCTCAATATTGTGTTGTTCGGCCCTCCGGGGGCCGGAAAAGGAACTCAGGCTGCCAAACTTGTAGAGA